>JAFTKE010000133.1 GCA_017456045.1 Oscillospiraceae bacterium | reverse complement strand
GATCGTGGTTTTTTCGACGGTCTGAAGCCGCCTCCTAGAGGCGTCGCAGGGTGTCCAAAAACCCACTGGCGCGGCAGCGCCCTTGGCTTCCCCCGGGGGGCAGCTGTCAGAAATTACCGGAAAGGGCATTTCTGACTGAAGGGGAATGCGGGCAGAAATGTTATGTTATCTCCTGCTTTTTAGGCTTTCTGCAAACTTCAGCCCTTCGCCGTTCCCCTTCCGCCCCGGCTTCGCCGGCCCACCTTCCCCCCGGGGGAAGGGAGCGGCTTCGCCGAAAAACCACTTTTTTGACAGTCTGAGCCGCCTCCTAGAGGCGGCTTTTCTCGGCGATATTTACAAAATTGACAGTTGTGATAACGGCGGATATCTGATATAATGATATTATCTATCCCTATGTCAGGAGTGAACCGATATGAACGAGAAACGCCGTCGTCCCCCCAGACCGGAGCCGGTGCAGGAAGTAGAGGGCCAGCTGGAGGGCCGCAACGCCCTGACCGAGGCCCTGAAAAGCGGACGCACCATCGATAAAGTCTTCATCGCCGCCGGTGATACCGACCGTGGCCTGCAGCGCCTGGCCGCCCAGGCCAAGGAAGCCGGCGCCGTGGTGGTGCCGGTGGACCGCCGGAAGCTGGATGCCATGAGCGTCACCCACTCCCACCAGGGCGTGATCTGTCTGGCCGCCGCCCACGAGTATGCCACCGTGGACGACATCCTGGCCGAGGCAGAGAGCCGGGGCGAGCAGCCCCTGATCGTGATCTGCGACGAGCTGACCGACCCCCACAACCTGGGCGCGATCCTCCGCTCCGCCGAATGTGCCGGGGCCCACGGTGTGATCATCCCCAAGCGCCGCAGCGTCGGGCTCACCGCCGTGGTGGCCAAAGCTTCCGCCGGTGCGGTGGAGTACATGAAGGTGGCCCGGGTGACCAACATCACCGCCACCATCGAGGAACTGAAAAAACGGGGCGTCTGGGTCTACGGCACCGCCGCCGAGGGCTCCATCCCCATGTACCAGGCAGACCTGAAGGGCTCTGCCGCCATCGTGATCGGCAACGAGGGCGACGGCATGAGCGCCCTGGTCCGCAAAAGCTGCGATGTGATGGTGAACATCCCCATGAAGGGGCGGATCTCCTCCCTGAATGCCTCCGCCGCGGCCTCGATCTTGTTGTACGAAGCAGTGCGCCAGCGCATCGGCTAAGGAGGTAGACCATGGACCCAAATCTTGAGCTGGATCTGGACCTGGATGCCATCATGCGGGAATTCAGCGACCACCCGGCCGAGCCGCCCGTCCAGGAGGAGGTCCCCAGCGACACGATCCGCCTGGACCAGGTGCGCCAGGCCGTCGCGGCCCAGATCGCCCCGAGCATGGGCGACACCGCAGTCTTCGGCCCGGTGAGGATCGAGGACGAGCCGGAAGAGGAGCCCCCCGCCCCGCCCCCTGCGGAGCCGGAGGTGGAGCCTTTCTCTGAGGAATGGGAGCCGGAATACGAGGAACCCATGGGGGACTACCCGATCCCCGACCCCATCCCCTTCCGCCCCAAGTCTCGGCTGAAGGAGCTGCGGGAGAAGCTGGTGGCCGGCCCCGAAAAGATGTACTATACCCTTCTGGAGATCGGACTGGGCAAGACCCAGCTGTCCATGGTGCTGTGTCTGGCGATCTTCCTGCTGACCGCCGGTTCCACGGTGCTGTACGCCTGCGGCCTGATCGGTCCGGACCGGATCCGTCTGCTGGTGTTCGTCCAGTTCCTTGGGCTGCTGCTGTCGGCGCTGCTGGGCTGCTATCGACTGCTGGAGGGTCTGGGAGATCTGCTGCGGCTGCGATTCTCCGCCAACACATTGCTGTGCTTCACCTTTTTGGTATGCTGCATCGACGGCGTGCTGTGCCTGCAGGAGCTGCGGGTCAGCGTCAGCGCCGCTTTCTCTCTGGAGATGTTCCTGTCCATGTGGGCCACCTACGACCGGCGCAGCGCCGAGCTTGGCATGATGGACACCATGCGCCGGGCTACCACCCTGGACAGCGTGGTCAAAGTCCCCGACTGGTACGAGGGCCGTCCCGGCTACCTGATCGGGCGGGGCGAGGTGGAGCATTTCATGGACAATTATGCCGCCCCCTCCGGTCCGGAGCGGGTCTTGGACTGGTACTCCTTCGCGGTATTGCTGTGCGGCATCGCGATCGGGGTGATGGCCGGCATCCGACACGGCTTCAGCATGGCGATCCAGCTTTGCTGCGCATCGCTGCTGGTGGGCATGCCCGCCACCGCCTTTTTGGCAGTGGTCCGGCCCCTGGCGATCCTGGAGAAGCAGCTGCACAAGCTGGGCACCGTCCTTTGCGGCTGGAAGGGCATCAGCGCCGTGGAGCGTCAGGCAGCCTTCCCCCTGTCCGACGCGGACCTGTTCCCTAACGGCTCCGCCAAGCTCAACGGCATGAAATTCTACGGCGACCGGACCCCGGACCAAGTGGTGGCCTACGCCACAGCATTGATCTCCCAAAGCGGCGGAGCGCCGGTGGCCCTGTTCGGCCAGCTGCTGGAGAGCCGGGGCGGCATCCGCTACACCGTCAGCGACCTCCACCTCTACCCCGGCGGCATCGCCGCAGAGATCCAGGGGGAGGGCGTCCTGGTGGGCACCCTGGAATTCATGCACGATATGGGCGTGGACATGGGCGGCGGCACCAAGGTGAACCAGGCAGTGTACTGCGCCATCGGCTCCGAGCTTGCCGGCGTCTTCGCCATCACCTACCAGCGTGCCCGCTCTTCGGCAGCGGGACTGCGGACCCTTTGCGGCTGGTCCGGACTGGCACCGGTGTCTCTGTGTGAGGACTTCATGGTCACCGAAAGCTTCCTGCGAGGCAAATTCGGCGTCAACACCCGCCGTATGCTCTTCCCTGGCTGGGACCAGAAGCTGGAGCTGCTGGAGAAGGAGATCCCAGAGGACGCCCCTGTGATCGCCCTGACCACCAAAGAAGGTCTGGCCCCCAAAGCCTTCGCCATCACCGGCGCCCGGGTCCTGCGCAGCGCCATGCGGACCGGCGTGGCGATCGCCATGATCGGCGGCATCCTGGGCCTTTTGATCATGGCCGCCCTGGCCTGGGTAGGCGGCGTGGATTGGCTGACTCCCATGAACATCCTGCTCTACCTGCTGATCTGGATGATCCCCGGCCTGCTGGTCACCGAGTGGACCAGGACCATATGACCAAAGCCCCGAAGCATCAACGCTTCGGGGCTTTCCATCGTTTCGGGTAAGTGTCAGATCCCTGTTTGTCGGGGAGATGCACTCATCTCCCCGACAAACAGGGATCTGACCATGTCCTGCATCAAAAAAGACCCCTCCCGGGATCGTCTCCCGCAGAGAGGTCATCGGCCCATGGCCTGGAAGGCCACCTCCGCCGCATGGACCGTAGCCGTGCAGCATAGATGCCAAAGCCGCACCCGCTCCCCCAGCCGGTCCAAAAGCCGGGGATCGGCTCCACCTGCCTGCTTGCGCAGCTGGGGCATCGCCTCCTCCGGCGAGATCCGCCAGATCCGGTCCTCTTCTCCCCGCTCCAGGATGCAGATGCCCCCCAGCGGCACGGCGATATTGGTATCCAGTCCATGCTTGCCGCTCCAGGGCGAGCCGTGGACCACTGCCCCATCCTCTGTGATCTGAAGGAAGGGCTTGTCATCATTGATCATCACCGCCCGCTCCCCCAGCAGCTGCCGCCACAGCCGGGTGTGGGTGGATTTCCCGGTGCCGGTATCGGCGGTGAATAGATAGCCCACTCCATCGGCGGCGATGGCGCTGCCGTGGAACGGGAAGATGTCGTAGCGCGAAAGGTGTGCCGCCAGCTTCTCCTGGATCACGGTCCGCTCCAGGAATGGATCCGTGAAGGTCCGGGGCCGCAGCCCCTCCCGGAGGGCTTCCTCAAAAAGCGCCTGCTGCTGGGCCTGGAGATCTTCCTGACTAACGGTGATGATCGCCTCCGGAACATCCTCCGTCAGATACCGGGCGCAATAGTCCCGGGTACTGGAAAACAGCGGCCGCACCCGGGCGGCATGGCCCGCGATCTTGATATCGAACCCTTCCACATCATCACCCCAAACACTGGGAGCAAGGGGAATACCCTGCCTCCTGGGCCGCCTGATAGCTGTCGAAGGTGACCTGGTTGGCCTCCTTGGGCAGGTTGTGGCAGGTGGGATGATGGAACCTCTTCGTATTCTTGTTGCCGATATAGGTGACCTTCTCCGCCTCCGGCTGAGGCGCGTCGCCCTTTTCCCAGGTGAAGGAGATCTGAGTCCCGTCGCTGTGGGCCTGGATCGTCCCCAGCTGATCCGTGCGGTATAAGGTGACCCCAGCGTCCCGCAGCCGGGACAGGGGCTCCTCGCAGGGATGGCCGTACTCATTATCCGCCCCCACGCTGATCACCCCATACTCTGGATCCACCTGATACAGGAACCGGTAGCCGGTGGAGGTGTCGCTGCCGTGGTGGCCCACCTTCAGCACATCGGCCTTCAGGTCCGCCCCGGACTCCACCAGATCCGTCTCCGCGGTGGTCTCCATGTCCCCGGTGAACAGGAACCGTGTGGCTCCATAGGTCACCATCAGGACCAGAGACGTGTTATTGGGGTCCGGATAGCTCTTGGTGGGGCCCAGCACCTCCACGGTGGCGGTGCCAAAGGTCATGGTATCGCCCACGCTGGGGATGGTGATGGAAAGCCCCTGCTGATCGGCATAGTAGACGAAGTCGTCGAAGCAGTTGGAGGAATGGGTAGCGGTGGGCGCATAGACCGCCTCCGTAGGGTACACCGCCAGCACACCAGGGAGACCCCCCACATGGTCCTCATGGGCGTGGGAGCAGAACACTGCCGTCAGCTCCTGGACCCCCACCTTTTGGAGATAGCTCACCACCAGGGAGCTATCTCCCACGTTGCCGCCATCGATCAAAATGGACTCCCCACCGCACTGCAAAAGGGCGCAGTCTGCCTGGCCCACATCGATGAAGTGGACCGTCAGACCACCGGAGGTGGTGGGGGTGGTAGGCATCGCCGGAGCGGCGCAGCCGGTAAGCAGCAGCACGATCAAAAGCGCTGCCAGAAGTCGTTTGAATATGTTATGTTCCATGGTCCGATCCGTGATAGTCGATCTTCTGTTTGGCGAGCAGTACACCGCACCGCCATGTAGGGAAAGGGCATGCCCTTTCCGGTGAGCTTGCCGTGGCAAGCTCACATGAATGCGTCATTTTCCGCAAATCGTATACGAT
>JAFTKE010000132.1 GCA_017456045.1 Oscillospiraceae bacterium | reverse complement strand
GGTTTCCGCCCGCATTCCCCTTCCGGCCCGCTTTTCCCTCGCTGCGCTCGGGGCGGTCCACCTTCCCCCCGGGGGAAGGCATTGCGCCTGCGGCGCTAAACGATGATTTACGCCCCTCCCGCAAAAAGGAGCTGCCGCTTTCGCGGCAGCTCTCATTTCGTTATCGTATCAGCCCTTGCGCTTCTTCAGCACGATCACAGCCACCACCGTGACCGCGATCAGCGCCACCACACCGGCGACGATGCCCACGATCAGCCAGGTGTTATCCACAGCTGTCTGATCCGGCACCTGGGGCTCGGGCACAGGTGCCTCCTCCAGCACCAGCACCGTGGTGCTCTGCATCCCCACGGTGATGCTGCCCTCTGCAGTACCCAGCGCCTCCGTACCGGCCTTCTCGCCCTGGACATAGATGGTCCACTTGCCCTCAGGCAGCGCCACCGTGGTGTCCTTCAGCTTGCCGTTGATCACCACGAACATCCCATGGTTATCCTCCCCATTGGCACCGGGAGCGAACTGGAACGCCAGCACGTTGGACTCCAGGCCCTCGGTGATCTTGGTGATGTTGGCCGCCACGTCCTCGGCAGAGGTCATACGCAGCGCAGGATGGGCTTTCCGGAAGGCGATCAGACCGGCATAGTAATCCCGCACCATCTGATAGGTCTCGTCGTTCAGGTCGTCCCACTTGATGTTGTTGATGGCATCGGAGCTCTTGTAGCTGTTGTGGTCGAACCCGCCATCGGGCAGAGGCTTAGAGCGCAGCATCTCCTCACCTGCCTGGAAGAAGGGGACGCCCTGGGACAATATCACCACAGAAGCTGCCAGATCGTTCATCCGCACCCGATCCTCGAAGGTGTACTTCTTGGTAGAGGTGGTGATCCGGTCGAACAGTGCCAGGTTGTCATGACAGGAAGCGTAGTTGATGGTCTGGGTGGGGCTCTTGCACCAGATGGGCGCGCCCAGGAAGCAGTTGGCCACGTTGTTGGCATAGCCACCGGCAGCGGAGATGAACCCTTCCTTGCTGTCGGAGCTCATGGGGCCCCGGAGGGCATCGCGCATGGTATCCGAGAAGAACGCGAAACCAGGGGTCTCAGTAGAGTTCTGCTGGGTGGTCATGGTGTAGCCATCCTTGGTCATCTGGGTGTCCATGGTCCAGCCCTCACCATAGAAGATCACGTTGGGATGGGTCTTATGGACCTCCTCCACCACCGCGTTGATGGTCTCGGTGTCGATCAGACCCACCAGATCGAATCGGAAGCCGTCGATGTGGTATTCATCGGCCCAGTATTTCACGGAATCCACGATGTACTTCTTCACCATGCTCCGCTCGGAGGCGGTATCATTGCCACAGCCGGAACCGGCGGAATACTTGCCGGTGTCAGACACACGGCTGAAATACTGGGGCACGATCAGGTTGAAGCAGTACTTTTCCGCATCGTACACATGGTTGTACACCACGTCCATGATCACGCTGATGCCATTGTCATGGAGCCCTTTGACCATGGTCTTGAACTCCTTGACCCGGACTTCACCATTATAAGGATCGGTGGAATAGGAGCCCTCAGGGACATTGTAGTTCACGGGATCATAGCCCCAGTTGAACTGGGGAGTGTCCAGCTTCGTCTCGTCCACGGAGCCGTAGTCATAGCTGGGCAGCAGATGGATGTGGGTGATGCCCAGGTTTTTGATGTGGTCCAGACCGGTGGGGATGCCACCCGAGTTAGTGGTCCCAGTCTCGATCAGGCCCAGGAATTTGCCCTTGTTGGTGATACCGGAGCTTTCGTCCACGCTCAGATCCCGAACGTGCAGCTCATAGATCACCGCGTCAGTGATGTTGGCGCCGGCATGGGGATCCACATCGTTGGCCCATCCCTCCGGGTCAGTGGAATCCATATCGATGACCATGGCCCGCAGACCGTTGACACCGGTGGTCTTGGCGTAGGGATCGCAGGCCTCATTGGTCACGCCGTCCACATCCACCACATAGGTGTAGTAGACACCGTTCAGGTCCCCGTCCTTCTCAGCCACCCAGGTGCCGCTGGCATCGGGGGTCATATCCAGCTGCTCGATCAGATCATCAGTCCCGGCGGTACCGCTCTGGTACAGGTTCACCTTCACAGCGGTAGCAGTGGGAGCCCACACCCGGAAGGAGGTCTTCTCCTTAGTCCAGGTAGCGCCCAGATCGTCACCGGAGTAGGTGTACATGGTCTCGAAATCCTCCGAGGAATACAGCTTCGTCAAAGGTACCTCCTCAGTGGCGAACACCGGTGCCGCCAGGCCCACGCCCAGCACCAACGCCATCGCGGCGGAGGCGCACCTCTTCCAAAAACGCTTCTTCATAGTATCTCCTTTCCAGGATGAACAAAAATAGTCGATCCATCCCTTCCATTTCTGTATGTATCATACTATATTTCAGCGTCCGTGTAAAGAGGTCGAAACAAGAAAACCCATAACATCGACGGACCCCGAAGCCACGACCAGCCCCGGGATCCGTCTTTTATATAGATCATCGTTTAGCGTACGAGAATGCAATGCCACTGTAGGGGAGGGTCTTGACCCTCCCTTGATCTTGCAGCTATCGAG
>JAFTKE010000131.1 GCA_017456045.1 Oscillospiraceae bacterium | reverse complement strand
GTGATCTTGCAATGCAAGATCACCGGCGAGGGCATGCCCTCGCCCTACATAGAGAAACGACTATCCATCCAGCCGAAAGGGAAAGATACATATGGTCACGATCGATAAGATTTTCCATGCACAAATGGTATTGAAGGGCATCATCCGGCCTACGCCGTTGGCGAAGGCTTATGGCATCGCGCCGGGGTGCAGCCTGTATTTCAAGCCGGAGAACCTACAGAATACCGGCTCCTTCAAGCTCCGTGGCTCGGGCTACAAGATCGCCCAGCTCAGCGACGAGGAGAAGGCCAAGGGCGTGATCGCCTGCTCTGCCGGTAACCACGCCCAGGGCGTGGCGCTGGCGGCTTCCAAGTGTGGGATCTCTTCGCTGATCTGTCTGCCGGACACCGCGCCCATCTCCAAGGTGGAGGCCACTAAGGCATATGGGGCCGATGTGTGTCTGGTGGAAGGGTGCTATGACGATGCCTTCCAGAAGGCGTTGCAGCTGCGGGACGAGAAGGGCTACACCTTCGTCCATCCCTTCGACGATGAGTATGTGATCGCAGGCCAGGGTACCATTGGCCTGGAGATCCTCAGCGACCGGGACGATATCGACGCGGTGATCGTGCCGATCGGCGGCGGTGGCCTGATCTCCGGCGTGGCTTGCGCGATCAAGTCCATCAACCCCCGCATCAAGGTCTATGGTGTCCAGGCGGCGGGAGCCCCCAGTATGTTCAACTCTATCAGCCATGGTAAGATCGAGCGGCTGGGCAGCGTTTCTACCATCGCCGATGGCATCGCTGTGAAGCAGCCGGGAGAGCTGACCTATGAGATGGTGAACCAGTACGTGGATGATATCGCACTGGTGACCGAGGACGAGATCGCGTCGGCGATCCTGGCCCTGATCGAGAAGCAGAAGATGATCGCCGAGGGTGCAGGTGCTGTTTCTGTGGCGGCAGCCATGTATGATAAGTTCCCGCTGGCGGGGAAGAAGGTGGTGAGCCTGGTCTCCGGCGGCAACATCGATGTGACAAGCCTTTCCCGGGTGATCGAAAGAGGTCTGATGACCTCCGGACGGATCTCCACGCTGCTGATCGAGCTGGCAGACAAGCCGGGCCAGCTGAAGGACGTGTCCCGTGTGATCGCCGACTGCGGCGGCAATGTCACCGGCGTCCACTACGAGCGGGGCGCTACCCAGAGCGTCAACGGCTGCTACCTCCGGATCGATATGGAGACCCGGAACTATGACCATGTACAGATCATCCGCCAGGCCCTGAAAAGCGAGGGCTTCCGGATCGTGGAGTGATGCTGTACTCCCCGCGCCGTAGGCGCGCCCTTCCCCCGGGGGGAAGGTGGCGCGCAGCGCCGGAAGGGGAACGGCGAGCAGCAAAATAATGGATGCACCCGATCGTTGGCAGAAGGGTATCGGTTCGTACCGATTTTGAAGTTCGGTGGTGATCGTAAGGTTTCGCCATTCCCCTTCCGTCTCCAAATCAGCCGAGTATCGGCTGATTTGGATCCACCTTCCCCCTGGGGGAAGGGATGGCGCTGCCGCGCCGGTGCGTGATCATTTAGTTTAAGGAGACATTTCTATGAGTAAAGCGATCTATACTCCCGATGCCCCTGAGGCGATCGGGCCCTATTCTCAGGCCATCGTGGCCGGAAACCTGGTGTTCACCTCCGGGCAGATCCCCATCGATCCCAAGACCGGCACCATCGAAGCGGTGACCATCGAGGAGCAGACCGAGCAGGTGTGTAAGAACATCAAGGCCGTTTTGGAGGCTTCCGGTTCTTCCCTTGAAAAAGTGGTGAAAACCGTCTGCTTCCTGGCGGATATGAGTGATTTCGCCGCTTTCAATGGCGTTTATGCCAAGTATTTCACCGGCAAGCCCGCCCGGTCCTGTGTGGCCGTGAAGACGCTCCCCAAGAACGTTTTGGTGGAGGTCGATACTGTGGCAGAGGTTTGTGAGTAAAAAAGGAGCGTTATGATGGATACCAGTAAATATAGCGTCGGTTATTATCCGGCACCCGGTACCCATTACAAGTGGGTACAAAAGGACCATATCGAGAAGGCCCCCCAGTGGTGCAGCGTCGATCTGCGGGATGGCAACCAGAGCCTGGTGATCCCCATGAGCCTGGCAGAGAAGCTGGAGTTCTACAAGCTGCTGCTGAAGGTGGGCTTCAAGGAGATCGAGGTGGGCTTCCCCGCCGCTTCCGAGACGGAGTATGAGTTCCTGCGGACCCTGATCGAGAAGGATATGATCCCCAAGGACGTGACGGTGCAGGTGCTGACCCAGTGCCGGGAGCATATCATCCGCAAGACCTTCGAGGCCTGCAAGGGCGCGCCCAACGCGATCATCCATTTCTATAATTCTACCAGTGTCGCCCAGCGGGAGCAGGTCTTCCGCAAGTCCAAGGAGGAGATCAAGGAGATCGCCGTGGAGGGCGCGAAGCTGGTGAAGCGGCTGGCTTCCGAATATGAGGGCAATTTCCGCTTCGAGTATTCTCCTGAGAGCTTCACCGGCACCGAGCCGGAGTACGCTTTGGAAGTGTGCAACGCCGTTTTGGACGTGCTGGAGCCCTCGGAAGAAAACAACGTGATCATCAACCTGCCGGTGACCGTGGAGATGAGCCTTCCCCACGTGTACGCCAGCCAGGTGGAATACATGCACGAGAACCTGAAGTACCGGGAGCATGTCACCATCTCCCTGCACCCCCACAACGACCGGGGCACCGGCGTGGCTGACACCGAGCTGGCGTTGCTGGCAGGTGCCGACCGGGTGGAGGGCACCCTGTTCGGCAACGGCGAGCGGACCGGTAACGTGGATCTGATCACCGTGGCCATGAATATGTACTCCCACGGTGTGGACCCCAAGCTGGACTTCACCGAGATGCCCAAGATCGTGGAGACCTACGAGAAGTGTACCCGGATGCATGTCTACGAGCGCAGCCCCTACGCCGGTTCTCTGGTGTTCGCGGCGTTCTCCGGTTCTCACCAGGATGCCATCGCCAAGGGTATGAACTGGCGGAAGGAGCAGAACTTGCACCGCTGGAACGTGCCCTACATCCCCATCGATCCCCACGACATCAGCCGCACCTACGATGCCGATGTGATCCGGGTCAACTCCCAGAGCGGCAAGGGCGGCATCGGGTATCTTCTGGAGCAGGCCCACGGCTATAACCTGCCGCCCAAGATGCGGGAGCATTTCAGCTACACTTGCAAGAGCGTTTCCGATCACGAGCATCGGGAGCTGAAGAGCGAGGACATCTTGAAGGTGTTCCAGGAGAACTATCTGGACGTGAAGAGCCCGGTGTCCATCACCAATATGCGCTTCATCCAGAACGAGGACGGGGTGGAGGCCTATGTCACCTTCCATCGTGGCCGCGTCAAGAAGACCCTGACCACCACCGGAAACGGTTCTCTGGACGCGGTGAGCAATGCTTTGAAGTCCTTCACCGGGGATTTCTACAAGCTGAGAGTGTACACCGAGCACGCCATGCAGGGCGACTGCTCCGGCGCTTCCGCCGCGGCCTATGTGGGCATCGAGAACGGCAAGGGCGAGATGAGCTGGGGCGCAGGCACCAGCACCGACATCACCAAGGCCGGTATCAATGCCCTGATGAGCGCTTACAACAACATGATCCGGGGTTAACGGATCTACGCCGTCGTAGGGGCGACCATTGGTCGTCCGTGCGCGTCGGCGGACGAGCGATGCTCGCCCCTACGAGGGGCATTGAATCTAGGAGGGAATCACCATGGGAATGACCATGACGCAAAAGATCCTTGCCGCCCATGCCGGGCTGGAGAAGGTCGCGCCGGGACAGCTGATCAGTGCTAAGCTGGACATCGTCCTGGGTAATGATATCACCACCCCTGTGGCGGTGAACGAATTCAAGAAGGCGGGCTTCGACAGCGTCTTCGATAAGGACAAGATCGCCATCGTGCTGGATCACTTCGTCCCTAATAAGGACATCAAGGCGGCGGAGCAGTCCAAGCAGTGCAGAGGCTTTGCCTGCGACCACTGCATCAGCCACTTCTATGACGTGGGCAAGATGGGCATCGAGCATGCTTTGCTTCCCGAGCAGGGCGTGGTCACCGCCGGTGACTGCATCATCGGTGCCGATAGCCACACCTGTACTTATGGCGCGCTGGGCGCGTTCTCCACCGGTGTGGGTTCTACGGATATGGCCGCCGGTATGGCTACCGGCATGGCTTGGTTCAAGGTGCCCTCCGCCATCAATTTCAAGCTGTCGGGCAAGCTGGCCCCCCAGTGCAGCGGCAAGGACGTGATCCTCACCATCATCGGTATGATCGGTGTGGACGGCGCGCTGTACAAGAGCATGGAGTTCACCGGCGAGGGTGTGGCTTCCCTTTCCATGGACGACCGTCTGTGCATCTGCAACATGGCGATCGAGGCCGGTGCCAAGAACGGCATCTTCCCCGTAGACGACGTGACCAAGGCTTACATGGAGGGCCGCTGTGAGCGGGCCCCTGTGGTCTTCGAGGCTGACGCGGATGCGGAGTATGAGAAGACCATCGAGATCGACCTGGCGAAAATCGTCCCTGTGGTGGCTTGCCCCCATCTGCCGGAGAACACCAAGCCTGCGGCGGATCTTTCTGACATCAAGATCGATCAGGTGGTGATCGGCTCCTGCACCAACGGGCGCATGGAGGACATGGAGGCGGCTTATCGGACCCTCAACGGCAAGAAGGTGGCCGATGGTGTTCGCTGCATCATCATCCCCGGCACCATGCAGATCCTGAGAGAGTGCGTGGAGAAGGGGTACGTCACCGCCTTCATCGATGCCGGCGCGATCGTGTCCACCCCCACCTGTGGCCCCTGCCTGGGCGGCTACATGGGCATCCTGGCGGCGGGCGAACGCTGCATCGCCACCACCAACC
>JAFTKE010000130.1 GCA_017456045.1 Oscillospiraceae bacterium | reverse complement strand
CCGGCTCTACAGGGGGGGGGACGATGGGGGTATCGTTCACATCATTGCGTTGTAGGTAGTCCACCAGTGCCTGGCCCATCTGGGCAGGGTCCTTCCAGCGGTCTTTCGGGTCAGGGGCGCAGGCCTTCAGGATGATCGCCGCCATCTCATAATCGGCGTACAGAGGAGGCGGGAAGGGTTGTGCCGGTGCCATCCCTTCGAAGGGGAGTTGTCCATTGTTGAACACCTGATACAGCACTAGTCCCAAGGCATAGATGTCCAGGGTGTCGTTCAGGGCGGCATAGGCATCGGTGATCTCCGGCGCAGTGTAGCTGCTGCGATATTTTTGAGGCAGGGAAGCATATTTCAGGGAGGCCAGGGAGATCATGCCAAGGTCGCCGATACAATAGCCCCGCGTCTCGGTCAGGAAGATGTTCTCCGGCTTCAGGTCTGCGTAAAGATACCCGGCGCGACGGCAGACCGCCAGAGCGGCGCACATATCCAGGCCAAGGTTGACGGCCGCGATATGGGTCAGCGGATCGGAACGCATCTGCTTGAGCAGGGATCTGCGATAGGGGGCCAGAAGATAAACGTCATAACCGACCCCGTCGTCCATCTTGATCGTCTGGCTGCTTTGATAGGGAAGGAAGCCTTCCAGTTTGCTCAGCCGGCTCAGGAACGCGGCTTCTGTATCGATGCCCTTGGCCAGATCCTTAAAATAGACCAGGGCCTTCTCTTCGTCCTTGAAAGCGCCGCTGAGCAGGAGCGCGGCCAACTGGTCTTGCGTCGCGGGGATGGAGATGATCTTTACGATATATCGTTCATCGGTGTCTTGGCGCAGCGCAGGGCAGCAGCGGACACCGTCGTGGTCACTTATGGGCTCGCCCATGATGAACCCGTCCAGCAGGGGGGATATGAGCTTCGGATCAGACATTCCCATCGCCTCCTTTCATCAGTCCCTATATCATAATTGAAATCAAGGGAAAATGCAACAGCTTTCTTCGGGATTTCTTGATGGAGCTGGGGCGGTGTCATATGGATGCGTCGATGATCGTCGGGCATCGTCGGATCCTGGAAGGTCATGATCGGTTGACCATAATTTTTTGTAAATTGTTCGATGTAGAGGTTGTTTTCTTTTGCATTCGGTGCTATAATGGCGAGGAAGTCTAGCGCAGTCCATCCTGCGCGGAATGGAGGTCTAGAATGAACAAGGTCATTTGTGATGTCTGTGGCACCGACTATCCAGAGACTGCGACGCAATGCCCGATCTGTGGCTGCGTCCGATCTGGTGGGGCTCAGACATCTTCCGGGGATAACGGGGAGAAGGTGGCTTCTGGCTATACCTATGTCAAGGGCGGCCGTTTCTCCAAAGCCAATGTCAGAAAGCGTTTGAAAGCGACCCAGGCCCAGCAGGCGGCACAGCTCCAGGCGGAGCGCCGCAGGGATGACGAGGACGATGAGGATCTGGAGGAGGAAGAGATCGGTACGTCTTCCAACAAGGCTCTGATCGTGATCGTGATCGTGCTTCTGCTGGCGATCATCGCAGTGTCCAGCTACATCGCCATCACGTTCTTTGGTGGCAGTCTTCGAAACAAGGATAAGGACTATACCAGTCCTGTCGTTACGAGGCCCTCTACCTCTGAGACGGTCCCCACATCGGATCCTGATCTGATCCCCTGCGTTGGCCTGGAGGTCCACGACACTGAGGTCAAGCTCACTGGAGCAGATAAGGTCTGGGATCTTTTCTACGATGTACAGCCTGTGGATACTACGGATAACATCACCTTCATCTCCAGCGATGATACTGTGGCGACGGTGGATGCCAATGGTCGGATCACTGCCGTTGGCGAGGGTGAAGCCACCATCACTGTGCGTTGCGGGTCCTTCGAGGGAGTCTGCACCGTCGTGTGTGAGTGGGAGCAGCATGTCACAGATCCCACGGATCCGACTCAGACCGATCCCACCCAGACGGATCCTACGGAAACAGATCCTACGGAGCCGGAGGATCCTGAGCTGGTCCTGGAGCTGAACCGTCAGGACTTCACCCTGTCTACCAAGGGCGAGAGCTGGCAGCTGTATAAGGGCGATATCGAACGAGACAAGATCACCTGGATCTCCGATGACGAGTCGGTGGCCACAGTCACTGACGGCCTCGTGGTGGCGGTAGGGAATGGCCGCACCCGCATCCGGGCGCAGTATGATGGTCAGGAGGCGGTCTGCTGGGTCTCTGTCAGTGTTCCCGAAGATGTCACCGAACCCACGACGGAGCCTACCACCGAGCCGACAACGGAGCCTGAGCCCACGGAGCCGGAGCCCACAGAGCCTGTGGTGGAGCATGAGCTTTTGATCAATGGCGTCGTGCCCAGCTATCAGTATGAGGGCCTCGAGAATTCGGCGGATATCTCTCTGACAGCCAGCGATGATGCCAATGTCAACCAATGCTCGATCTCGATCTCCGGTGCTGAGGACGTGCAGTGGAGCAATGACGATGAGGCGGTCTGCTCTGTCGATGCTGATGGCAGAGTCACGGCCAAGGCTGCCGGCGATGCCCGGCTGACGGCGACTGTTGACGGTGTGGAATATCTCGTCTATGTCCGCGTGACGAACCCCTAATATGAAAAAGGGAGTGTTGCAAAATGACGCAACACTCCCTTTTCGATATGGCAGGTCGATCCAGGACGTAGGGGCGACCATCGGTCGTCCGCCGCTGATCGCTTGCGATCAGCGGTATTGGCGATGGATCCTACGTTTTTCGCCTACGGCGAAGCGTTTTTGTTTCAAAAACGCCGGACGAGCAATGCTCGCCCCTACGATGTCGCATTATGCAACACGCCCTTTTTTCAGTCGTCACAGCCGTAGCGGCCTCTGCGGAACAGCAGAGAGATACACCACAGACCGGCAAGCCCGATCACGGTGTAGATGATCCGGCTGATCGTGGCGTCCTGTCCGCCGAACAGCCATGCCACCAGGTCGAACTGGAAGATGCCAACGAGCCCCCAGTTCGCGCAGCCGATGATGGAAAGGATCAGTGCTATCGTATCCAACATGGTTTGACCTCCGTTCTGGTTTGATACGGTATTATGATCCCCATGTTGGCGCCGATCATACTTTCAGATTGACGCAAAGATCCTTTTCCGCTATAATACGAGTACGATATCCCATGAAAGGAGCGCTCTTATGAACGTGTTCAAAAGCGCCGATATTTTGCTTCCTCAAAACGTAGATCTGGAAAAATGGGCGGTGATCGCCTGTGATCAGTTCACCTCCGATCCTGCTTACTGGCAGCGGGTCAGAAGCTTCGCGGGCGAGGGACCGTCCACGATCCATCTGATCCTTCCTGAGGCAGAGCTGGGCAGTGGGGATGAGGCTGAGACCGTGAAAAAGATCAATGCCGCTATGGAACGGTATTTGCAAGAAGAGGTCTTCCGGGTCTATCCCGATTCTTATATCTACATCGAGCGGACGCTGGTGGACGGGTCGGTCCGTCCCGGTCTGCTGGGCGTGGTGGATCTGGAGGCCTATGACTATCACCCAGGGTCTGATTCGCCGGTCCGCGCCACAGAAAAGACGGTGCTGGAGCGGATCCCGCCCCGGCAGCGAGTCCGGAAAGACGCGCCCATCGAGCTGCCCCATGTGCTGATGTTGTGTGACGATGATCAGATGTCGCTGATCGAGCCGGTGGCGGCCGTACGGGACAGCCTGCCGCTTCTGTATGATCTCCAGCTGATGGAGCAGGGGGGACGGATCCGGGGATGGCTGGTCCAGGGGGACGTGGCCAAGGCGTTCGACGCGCGGTTCGAAGCGTTCAGTAGATCGTATCAGGAAAAATACTCCGATCTGCCTGGCGCTTCGGTGTTGCTGGCGGTGGGCGATGGCAATCATTCTCTTGCTACGGCCAAGAGTTGTTATGAGGCGCTGAAGGCGGAGCATCCCGGTGAGGATCTGAGCGGCCATGCGGCTCGGTATTCTCTGGTGGAGCTGGAGAATATCCATGATCCTTCCCTTGTTTTCGCTCCAATCCATCGGATCATCACCGGAGTGGATGGACAGCAGCTTCTGGCGGATCTGGGTGCGTGCTGTGCCGAGGGTGGCTATGAAGTGAGCTGGATCTGCGGTGAGAAGCAGGGCAAGGTCTATCTGGACCGGGCCAGGGGCGAGCTGGCAGTGGCGGTGCTGCAGGAGTTCTTGGACCGGTGGCTTGCGGAACACCAAGGCCAGATCGACTACATCCACGGAGATGAAGAAGTGATGCAGCTTGGGAAGCAGGAGGACGCGGTGGCGTTCCTGCTGCCGCCTATGGAGAAGCATCAGCTTTTCCGGGGCGTGATCTCCGGAGGCGCGCTGCCCCGCAAGACCTTCTCCATGGGACACGCCCGGGAGAAGAGATATTATATGGAAGGTAGGAAGATCCGATGACCACGATCTTTGAACCGGCTTATGCGAAAGTGAACCTGACGCTGGACGTCCTGGGCAAGCGGGAGGATGGGTATCATGATCTGAAAAGCGTGATGCAGACCATCTCCCTGCGGGATGATATCGAGATCGATATCGGCACCGGTAAGCCTTGGGCACTGCGTTGCGACAAAGAGGACATCCCTTGTGATGAGCGGAACCTGGCCTGGAAGGCGGCAAAGGTCTATTGCGATACTATGGGGTATGATCCTGACGGATTGGAGATCCGGATCGTGAAACGGATCCCCAGCCAGGCGGGCCTGGGTGGCGGCAGTTCCGACGCTGCCGCGGTGTTGCGGGCGTTGAACCGTCACTATGGTGACCCGCTGTCGATCCTGGCTCTGGCGGAGCTGGGGGCACAGGTGGGCAGCGATGTGCCATTTTGTGTGGTAGGCGGGACCATGATGTGCGAGGGCCGTGGTGAAAGGCTGCGGAAGCTTCCAGATATGCCGGATTGCGTCTTCGTGGTGGTGAAGCCGGATTTCCCGGTGTCCACGCCGGAGCTGTACCGCAAGATCGACGAGAAGGTGATCGGGCAGCGTCCTGACCATCAGGCTATGGAGTCGGCGCTTTTGGCGGGAGATCTGGAGAAGGTGTGCCGGAACCTGTGCAACGTGTTCGATCCAGTGGTCACTGAGGAGCATCTGGAGCTGAATTATATCAAGTCCATCTTCTCAAACTATGGTGCCATCGGTCATCAGATGTCCGGCTCCGGGTCGGCGGTGTACTGCATGGTGTCCCAGTTCGAGATCGCCGCGGTGCTGTGCAATATGCTGCGGGACAATTATCCCCAGGTATTCATCGCCAAACCTGTATGATCTTCCCGAAAACCGTCCATACTGGAGTTATTTCAGTATGGACGGTGTTTTTTATGTTCAAGATGGTGAAAAGGCTGATATCCCTGTGTCTGATCCTGGGGATCGTGTACTGTGTCAGTGTGGTGCGGGATAAGAAGCAGCTTTCCGATCATGTGCTGCGGCTGCACGTGGTGGCAGCCTCCGACAGTGAGGTGGATCAGGCGGTGAAGCTTCAGGTGCGGGACGCGGTGCTGGGATGTGTGGAACAGGCCATGGCCCAGGCGGAGGATAAGGAGGCGGCGAAGGTGTGCATCGATGGGATGCTGGAACAGATAGAGGAGGTCGCCAATGGTGTGCTGGAAGAGCAGGGGGTGGAGGACCGGGCCACGGTGACACTGGAAAGAGAGGCGTTCCCAGTCAGAGGATATGATACGTTCACACTTCCTTCCGGCGTATATGACTCCTTGCGGGTGACCATCGGGGCTGGGCAGGGGAAGAATTGGTGGT
>JAFTKE010000129.1 GCA_017456045.1 Oscillospiraceae bacterium | reverse complement strand
GTAAAAACACCGGCCGCAGGGGAGGCGACCCCCATATAGCAAAGCATAGCGGAGGAAGGAGAAAACATGAAGAGGGAATTTTTGCAGAACCTGAAGGTCGGAGATCAGCCCCTGTCCAAAGAGGTGATCGACGCCATCATGGCGGAGAATGGTCGGGGCATCGAGGCGGCCAAGAAGCCCTATGCCGACTACGACACCATCAAGGGCCAGCTGGAGGAAGCTCAGAAGACGATCAAGGGCTTCGAGGAGCAGGATATCGAGGGCGTGCGGAAGTCTGCGAAGGAGTGGCAGGAGAAGTACGATGCCGCTGTGGCCGCTCACAAGCAGGAGCTGGCGGACCGGGATTTCCGACAGATGCTGGAGGGCGCGATCGGTGCGGCCAAGGGCAAGAACGCCAAGGCGATCATGGCGTTACTGGATCTGGATGGCCTGAAGGGGAGCAAGGATCAGGAGGCGGATATCAAGTCCGCATTGCAGGCGCTGCAGAAGGAGAATGGGTATCTCTTTGATGATGGGGAGGTCCCTCCACCTTATGCAGGTAACACCGGCAACGGTGGGAACCCTCCCAAGGTGGCTGACTCTTTGGTGGGTGCGCTGCGGGAGCGGTACAAGAAGTGAGGGGGCACCCCTCAGTCGGCTTCGCTGACAGCTCCCCTGGGAGGGGAGCCGACCCCTCAGTCGGCTGCGCCGACGGCTCCCCTGGGAGGGGAGCCGCCCCCTCAGTCAGCTTCGCTGACAGCTCCCCTCTCAGGGGAGCCATTTGTGGACGACCGATGGTCGCCCCTACGATTTGAATTTTGAAAGGATGATTTGAGTTATGGCAATTACTTTGGCAGAAGCGAAGGTCGGCATGGCCGACAAGGTGGATCAGCAGATCGTGGATATGTTCCGGCGCAGTTCTTTGCTGCTGGATCAGATGGTGTTCGACAACTGCATCAGCCCCGGCACGGGTGGCAGCACCCTGACTTATGGGTATGTGCAGCTGAAGACGCCTGCGGTGGCGGGGGTACGTAAGATCGGTGAGGAATACGCTCCCGGTGAGGCCAAGCGGGAGAAGAAGACCACCAGCGCTATCATCATGGGCGGCGCGTTCCAGGTGGATCGGGTGCTGCAGAACACCGCCGGTGCGGTGGATGAGCTGGCGTTCCAGGCGGAGCAGAAGATCAAGGCCACCGCCAACTATTTCCACAATCTCGTGATCAACGGTTCCGGCGCGGATACCGATGCGGGCTATGTGGCGGGCACCTTCGATGGCCTGCGCAAGCTGCTGTCCGGCAGCTCTTCTGAGATGGTGTGCGATGTGGGTCTGGCCACCTCTGCGGACATGGACACCAACTGCAACGCCTTCCTGGATCGGATGGATCTGCTGATGGCCGCCGTGGAGGGCGGCGCTTCCGCGCTGCTGATGAACCGGGATATGCTGGTGAAGCTGCGTTCCATCGCCCGTCGGGCCGGTTACTATGAGCGCAGCAAGGACGATTTCGGCCGGGTGGTGGAGACCTATGCCGGTGTGCCCATGCTGGACATGGGCAAATATTATGACGGCAGCGCTACCGTGGATGTGATCGGAACCGATTCCGGCAAGACCGCGATCTATGCGGTGGGCATGGGTCTGGATGGCTTCCATGGCATCTCTCCCACTGGGACCGGTGTGATCGTCAGCTATATGCCTGATATGGCCGCGCCCGGCGCTGTGAAGACCGGCGAGGTGGAGCTGGTGGCCGGTGTGGCTCTGAAGAACACCCTGAAGGCGGCTTGTCTGAAGGACATCTCCATTAGCTGATGGTGGGGTATGGATTTTACAAGGACACCTATCGGGGCGATGTGCTGAGCCAGGAGGAGTGGGAGGTCTACTCTTTGCGGGCCCAGGAGCATATGGATCGGTTCAAGAGGATCTATGTGGTGGAGGGCGAGCAGGAGGAGCTGGCGGTGTGCGCTATGGCGGAGGCCCTCCATTCCTTCCGGGATGGGGGCGGGGCGGTCAGCTCTGCCTCCATCGGGTCGGTGTCTGTGAAGTATGATACCTGCGTGGACCGAACTGCCAAGGGACAGGAGCGGGAGCTTATCCGGATCCTGCGGCGGTATATGCGGGTCTATCGGGGGGTATCGGCATGAGCAGGTGTCCGGTGGATTATGGGCTGTGCGACATGGTGGTGACGGTGTATCACCGGGAGGGGGATGCGGTCACCAAAGTGGTGCATGAGCGGGCGTTCTTCGACCAGCGCAGAGCCAGGAAGGTGGATCGGGAGGGGGCGGCTGCTGCCTCCTCCTTTTTGTTGGTGATCCCGGGAGATACACCAGCGGTACAGATCGGGGATAAGGTGATGCTGGGGGAGGGGCCGGAGGTCCAGGCGGAGGATTGGGCTCGGTTCATCCCTTCTCTGGTGCCGGGGTTGGTGGTGGTCAGCCATGTGGATGTGAAATACTGGCGGGGAAGGCCGGTGCATACCGAGGCTGGCGGGACCATGCTGCGGTTCAATAATTTGGCACAGAATCGGTGATGCGTTGGGTGTTGGATATCACTGGCGTGTCTCTCGGCGACTCTCCCCCGGAGGGCGATGCTGTCGATCTGGGGGATGCACGGTCCATATTCGCTGCGCGACGCACCGGTCGAAGGCGCGGTGATCATTTGCCCGACAAACAGGGAGATGTCGAAAGATCCGGACTCCCCCTGCCCCACTGGGCTTCGCTTGTGGGGCACCCCCCTCATAAATGAGGGGGGCAAGGGCGTGTACGAACTCCCTGACAAACAGGGAGGTGACAGTATCGCTTTGGAGGGGGTGTCCGCTTGCTGGGCAAGTGGATCGGCGGGGGCGGGCTCCCGCCTTACATGGTCATTACCGATCGGGAGGTTTTTTATGGTTTTGGATAGGGTGCGGCAGTGGCTTTTGGGGGCTCCGGGGATGGCGGAGGTGGAAAGCCTTGCTGTGGATTATTATCCCGCGGAGCCGGGGAATGGGTCGATCGGACCGGCGGGGCTGACGGAGGTGGCCAGGCGGGAGGATGTGCTGGGGAACGTGGCGGTGGAGCAGACCATGTCCTTCCAGGTGTCCTTCGTCATGGTCAAGGACGAAAGCGATGATGCTCTGGCTACCCGGAACGCCCAATGGCTGCTGGATCTGCAGCGATGGGTACAGGCTCAGAGCCTGGGACGTTTGGCGCCTACCTTCGGGGATCTGCCCCGGCGGGAGTGGGTCCGGGCGGAGGATGGCGCGTTGAAGGAGGTCAGCCAGGAGGGGACGGCGGTATACGCGGTCCGGCTGACTTTCGGTTTCATCAAAATGTATGAGGTGATGTGATATGGCGAAGATCGAACGGAAGTATTTGGCCCATTTCATCGATACGGCGGTGCCGGGCGAGGATGCGGTCTATGAGCGGCTGGGCAAGGATCTGGAGGAGTTCTCCCCGGAGCTGTCTGCCCAGGTGGACAAGAAGAAAAACATCCTGGGGGAGACCTCTGTGACCATCTCCAGCTATGAGAAGAGCGCCAGTGTGGAGCCTTACTATGCGGAAGTGGGGTCCGGTCTGTTCCAGCGGCTCCAGGGGATCATCGACGGCGGTCTGGTGCTGGATGATCTGCGGTCCCATGTGGTGGAGGTGAAGCTGTGGGAGACTGCCGAGGGCGGTGTCTACCCCGCGGTGCTGGAAGAGGTGTACATCGAGGTCACCAGCTACGGCGGTGACACCACGGGGTATCAGATCCCCTTCACGGTGCATTACACCGGCGTGAAGGTGAAGGGCACCTTCGATGTGACCACGAGGGCGTTCACGGCGGAGGAGTAAGGATGTGAGGGCGGCTGGGGGGACGACCCCTCAGTCGCCTATGGCGACAGCTCCCCTGATAGGGGAGCCTTTGGGGAGGATATCTATGGAAAAGCTTGTTTTTGATAGCGGTATTCGTGAATTCGAGATCGATGGGGGTGGGGTGCTGCGGTTCAATCCCGGTGATCCCAATCTGTATGGTCGCTTCCTGGACGCGATCGAGAAGGTCCGGGAGGTGGAGCGGGAGCTGGTGGATCGGGCCAGGGAGCTGGAGCAGGTCCAGGACAGCGGCGCGGCGGTATTGGGGCTGCTGCGGGAGACGGACCGGAAGCTCAAGGCGCTTTTGGAGGAGGTATTCGGCCAGGGGAACGACTTCGACGCGTTGCTGGGCGGTGTGAACCTGTTGGCGGTGGCGGGGGACGGTCGGCGGGTGATCGAGAACCTGCTGGGCGCGCTGCAGCCGGTCCTTGCCCAGGGGGCGCAGGCGTGTGTGGAGCGGGAGACCGCTCAGGCTGTGGCGGAGGCTAAAGCGGAACGGGCTCGGCGGGGCGCATTGAAGGGCTGAGTCGGGGCGGTGCCTCCGATGAAGGGGGCGACGGGTCACTGACCCGCCCCTACGATGGCGTGGGAGAACTGCTCGACAAATAGGGAAATGCCGAAATATTCGGACTCCCCCCGCCCCACGGCGCTGCGCTCGTGGGGCACCCCCCTCATGAATGAGGGGGGCAAGGCGTATACGAACTACCCGACGAACAGGGATCTGACAGCATCGTTTCGGGGATGCTGCGGCAGGTTTTTTTGAACAAAAGGAGAT
>JAFTKE010000128.1 GCA_017456045.1 Oscillospiraceae bacterium | reverse complement strand
CAAGCGCATCGGCAAGCCCGAGGACGTGCTGAGCGAGGGCCAGGATGTCCAGGTCAAGATCACCGACGTGGATGCCGAGAACAAGCGCATCTCCCTGTCCATCCGCGCTCTGCTGGAGGATGCTCCCGCTGACGACGAGGACGCTGAGTAATAATTAAAGTTGATACCGGGGCTGGCACAGTGCCGGCCCCGGTATTTGTTTGGTTCGTTAGATCAACGTTTAGCGCTTCTAAGGCCCTCCCCTTTGGGGAGGGTGGCCGAGCGAAGCGAGGTCGGGAGAGGCCGGCACATCCTCTTCCGTCAGCCCAGTGGGCTGCCACCTTCCCCAAAGGGGAAGGCATCGCGCCCCTTCGGGGCGCTTTGGGCGCATCGTTGCTACGCTAAACGGTGGTTTTCGTACCGTCAATGAAATAGAATGGAGAGATGATCATGGTCAAGCATATCGTTGCGTATACGTTCAAAGAGGGCGTGGAAAGGGACGCGTCTGTCAAGCTGATCGGGTCGTTGCTGGAGCCGCTGGTGGGGAAGATCCCGGGGCTGCTGGCGATGGAGATCCGGCCCTGCTTCCAGGGCGGTATGGATTACTGCCTGTATTCTGAGTTCGAGAGCCGTCAGGCACTGATCGATTATGCGGAGCATCCGCTGCATCTGGCTGCCAAGGAGCAGTTCTTCCATCTGCTTCAGAGCCGGGTGGCGGCGGATTACGAGGTCTGACGACTATCGCAGGGCGAGGGCATGCCCTCGCCGGTACGCTTGCGAAGCGAGCGCACCTATGGAGACATTTTTCCGCTGATCGCTTACGATCAGCGGCGGTGGGGGCATGCCCCCACCCTACGAGACCGCTTGGATACGTCCGGTGGGTCATTTTGGGGAGGACTATATGAAAGCGATCGTTACTGTGGTGGGCAAGGATACTGTCGGCATCATCGCCGGGGTGTGCACCGAGCTTGCCGCTTATCATGTGAACGTGTTGGATATCAGCCAGACCGTCATGCAGGGGTATTTCACCATGATGATGGTGGTGGAGGTGTCCGGCTGTACAGTGCCGTTGGCGGAGCTGTGCAGGGTCATGGATGCCAAGGGCCAGGAGATGGGGCTGTCCATCCGCGTCCAGCGGGAGGACATCTTCGAGGCCATGCATCGGGTGTGAGGTAAGACCATGCTGAGCCAAAAGGATATTTTACAGACCCAGGATATGATCGACAAGCGGCATCTGGATATCCGCACGATCACCATGGGCATCTCGCTGTTGGACTGTGCGGATAACGATGTGGAAAGCTGCGCCCGGAAGATCTATGACAAGATCTGCCGCCGGGCAGAGAATTTGGTGAAAGTGGGCCAGGATATCGAATGGGAGTTCGGGATCCCCATCGTCAACAAGCGGATCTCCGTCACCCCGATCTCCCTGGTGGGCGCGGCCTGCCGGGATGACAGCTATGTGCCCCTGGCGGTCGCTATGGACCGGGCGGCGAAAGAGGTGGGGGTCAACTTCATCGGCGGCTTCTCGGCACTGGTGCAGAAGGGCTGCACGAACAGCGACTGGAAGCTGATCCGGTCGATCCCCGAGGCTATGCGCCAGACGGAACGGGTGTGCGCCAGCGTCAATGTGGGCTCCACCAAGGCGGGGATCAACATGGACGCGGTGGCGGAGATGGGCCGGATCATCAAGAAGACGGCAGCACTGACCGCCGATAACGATGGTCTGGGATGCGCCAAGCTGGTTGTGTTCGCCAACGCGGTGGAGGATAATCCTTTCATGGCGGGGGCGTTCCACGGCGTGGGCGAGCCGGAGTGTGTGCTGAACGTGGGCGTGTCCGGTCCGGGCGTTGTGTATCATGCGTTGCAGAGCGTCAAGGGACAGCCCTTCGACGTGGTGGCGGAGACGATCAAGAAGACGGCCTTCCGGATCACCCGGATGGGCCAGATCGTGGGCGTGGAGGCGTCCAAACGGTTGGACGTCCCCTTCGGGATCGTGGATCTGAGCTTGGCTCCCACCCCGGCGGTGGGGGACAGCGTGGCCCGGATCCTGGAGGAGATGGGCCTGGAGGTCTGTGGTACTCATGGCACCACTGCCGCACTGGCTATGCTCAACGATGCCGTCAAGAAGGGCGGTGTCATGGCCTCCAACCACGTGGGCGGCCTGTCCGGTGCGTTCATCCCGGTGTCCGAGGACGAGGGGATGATCGCGGCAGCAGAGGCTGGGGTGTTGGCGCTGGATAAGCTGGAGGCCATGACCTGCGTCTGCTCCGTGGGCCTGGATATGATCGCCGTCCCCGGTGATACCACCGCTGCCACGATCTCCGCGATCATCGCAGATGAGGCGGCGATCGGTATGGTCAACACCAAGACCACCGCTGTCCGTATCATCCCCGCCCCTGGCAAGGTGGTGGGCGACCGGGTGGAGATGGGTGGACTGCTGGGCAGCGCGCCGGTGATGAGCGTCCATGGAGAGTCCGCCGAGGACTTCATCGCCCGTGGCGGGCGGATCCCCGCACCGTTGCAGAGTTTGAAGAATTGAAAAATGGAGCTGTCGCTTTTGGGGCGACAGCTCCATTTAGCATTCCTCGAAAACGATGATCACAGCGAAATTATAGCGTACATCTACCTTGCAACCTATGGTTGACAAAATTCAAACCTTGGGATGGTGGTGATCTGGCCGGGGGGACGCTATACTCGAACCATGAGGAATGACGAAAGGAAGGATGATGAGCATGGACGATATGACATTGGGGCGCAGGATCGCCCAGCGGCGACGGATGCTGGGGCTTTCTCAGGAAACACTGGGCGAGAAGATGGGGGTGTCCCGGCAGGCGATCTCTAAGTGGGAATCCGGTGCTGCCAACCCAGAGATGGAGAAGCTGGTGGCCATGAGCAAGCTGTTCGACGTCAGTGTCGGCTGGATGCTGGGGGTGGAGGATGAGCAGAAGAAGGAGATCGCAACAGAGGAAGAGGCGGAGCTGATCGGGCAGCTCCTCAGGACGATCCGTACCCCTGAGGTGGCAGATCCAGTCCCTATCGCGGAGCAGGAAAGGGATATGGAGGCCGATCCGGTGCCGGGACCGAAGCGCATCGATCGGCGGTGGGTCCTGGGTGCAGGTGTGGCTGTGGTGTGTCTGGTCCTTTGTTGCGTCTGTCTATATGCCCTCTGGGCTTCTCATCGTTCGCTGGCGAGGGGAGTCGAGGATCTGGAACGACGACTTGCAGCGGCGGAAGGATCATTGGATGATATGGATGGACAGAACACTGCCCTTTTGGGACAGGTCAGAGAGCTTTCCGTGGGGATGGCTCAGCTTTTGGAGGAGATGGCCCAGTTGGATGAGGGGGTCGGTCAGGAGAACGACTATGCTGTTTACGAGAGTTTGACGAAATGGTCTTTGATAGGGGAAGCCAGCGAGGATCTGACGAAGGTGACGCTGCGCTTCAGCGGAGTCACGGCAGTGGAGGTCTCGGGGGTTCGATTCATCGCCCAACACGGTGGGGCCCTTCGGGACTATGTGACGTGTACCATGGATGGTCGGAGCTGCTATGGCCAGCTGGAGCTGCCGGTGGCGGATGATCATCAGTACTTGCTGATGATCGATCATACCGACGGCACCACGGAGCGGATCGTTCTGGAGGGACATGGCCTGTCGGACCTTCGCGCTGCTGCTTCGCCCCAGGTCCGTACGGTCCGTTCTCAGGACTCCATCTTCGACAACCACAGCGACCAGCGGTTCTGGATGGGCTGGGAGGGCGTATTCCTGTCGATCCCTGAGCTGGCTCCGAAGGATGCGGAATATTTATGGGAGGATCTGATGGTAAGCTATCATCACAACGGCAAGTGTATCCAGAGCGTGCCTTTGGAGGATCAGCAGGCTCTCGAAGGGATAGATCTGACACAGACCTCACTGTTTTTCCAGATACCTACCTCCACCTATGTGATGGAAAGTTTTGAAGAGGGGGATCTGCTGGAGCTGCGGCTGGAGGGAGTTCTGCGCGTCAACGGCCAGCCTGTGGGATTTTCCGTGGGGCTGATTTGCTGGGAGGTGGATGACGAGGATCTGGTGGAGGTCATGGAGGAGTGAGGAACCTTTGGGGATATCCCCAGTGAGATCGTAGAGCATATAAGGTGAAAGTGTGTGTTCTGCTTCCTGCGATCATCCACTCATGAAGGGCTCTAAACCCTTCGGGGATCGCCACACCAGTGTGCGCACTGGTTCGCGATGACATGCTCTTTTGGGACGAAGCTTTTGTGGGCAAAACCATGATTTGTAGGCATATGTGTGTATAGAAAACGCTGTCATCGCGGGATCTCTCGCGATGACAGCGTTTCATATGGGGCTTTATTTCTGGATGGTCTTTACGAAGCTGGCGCGGTCGGTGGATTTGAAGTAGGCGGAGCCTGCTACCAGGACGTCGGCACCGCTTTCTTTGCAGAGGGTGCAGGTGTTCTCGTCCACGCCGCCGTCTACTTCCAGCAGGCAGTCGGGGTTGATATCGTCCAGCCATTCCCGGAGCTGCTGCAGCTTGGGCATCTGGTCGGCCATGAATTTTTGACCGCCGAAGCCTGGTTCTACGGTCATGATTAGGATCAGGTCGCATTTTTCCAGGTAGGGGATGGCGGCCTCCACCGGGGTCTTGGGCTTCAGGACGATGCCGGCTTTACAGCCCAGGGCGTGGATCTTGTCCAGGGCCTCCAGGGTGTTTTGGGGCTGGTCGGCTTCGATGTGGATGGTCAGGTAGTCCGCGCCGGCCTTGACGAAGTCCTCTACGTAGCGGATCGGGCGGTCGATCATCAGGTGGACGTCCAGAGGCAGGTCCGTCACCGGGCGCAGGGCCTTGACCACGGGGATGCCAATGGTGATATTGGGCACGAAGATGCCGTCCATCACATCCACATGGACCCAGTCAGCTCCGTTTTTCTCGATGTCGTGGATGTCTCGCTCCAGGTTCGCGAAGTCGGCGGACAGGATGGAGGGGGATAGTTTGGCCATGATCAGTTCTCCTTTTTTCTGGTGGAGTTGTAAATTATCGTTTAGCGTAGGATACGTACTGGCGCGGCAGCGCCTATCCCTTCCCCGGGGGGAAGGGATGCGGCTACGCCGCTAAACGATAATTTGTAGCTTGATTCCTGATGATAAAATACCACATCTGGATGTAAAATGCAACGTATGAATTATGCGCTGGGGGGCATACTGATCGTAGACCCAATATGAAGGAGGAACGATCATGAACTGCAAGGCGAACAAGTGTATCGAGTGTACGGTGAAGCAGTGTGCCTATCACTGCGATTCCGAGAACTACTGCTCTCTGGACCGGATCATGGTGGGCACCCATGAGGCCAACCCCACCATGGATCAGTGTACGGACTGCAAGTCCTTCCGGAAGAAGTGAATCCCTTCGCGGCGGCTTCGGCCGCCGCGATCTTTTTCTTGCAAAATGAGGTCGCATGGCGTATCATCAAAGGAAAAGGGGGGGCGGCGATGAAGCATCCCAAATTCGTGACCACGCCGGAGGTGTCCCGGAGGATGGGGCGGGTGCGGCTGAAAAAGGGGAAGGCCGAGCAGCTTTTGGGCAGGGCCCTGTGGCACAGTGGTTTTCGGTATCGGTATAACGTCCGGGGATTGCCTGGTTCGCCGGATCTGGTGATCAGGAAATTTTCCATCGCGATCTTCATCGATGGAGAATTCTGGCACGGGAAGGACTGGGAACGGCGCAAGCCCAGACTGAAAAGCAATCGGGAATACTGGATAGAGAAGATCGAGGAGAACATGGCCCGGGACCAGCGTAACGACGCGGCGCTGCGGGCGATGGGATGGACCGTCCTTCGATTTTGGGAGAAGGACGTGAAGAAGGATGTGGATCGCTGCGCTTCCGCGGTGATAGCGGCGGTGGCCCAGCGGTGGGAGGAATACATAGATGGAAGTTATATTGAGAAGGCCCCAGGGGGTCCGGGACTGGGCTTGGATCTGGAGACTGTATCGACGGGCGTTCCCCAGGGCGGAACGGAAGCCCTTTTCCATGATCCGGCGGATGGAGCGCAGGGGTAAGACCGATGTGTGGTGCCTGAGCGTGGAGGGACGGTCTGTGGGGATCGCGATCACGATCGATGGGCCGGAGCGGGTGCTGCTGGACTATTTCGCGGTACATCCTTCCTGCCGTGGGCAGGGGATCGGGGCGGCGGCTCTGGCAGCGATCCGGCGGCAGTATGACGGCCGGGGGCTGTTTTTGGAGATCGAAAGCACCAAGGTGGACAGCCCGGAGCGTGATCTTCGGCTGAGGCGGAAGCGGTTTTATCTGCGGGCTGGACTGCGGGAGTTCCATGTGGACGTTCTCCTGTTCGGCGTGGAGATGGAGCTGCTGGGCTTTGGAGAGCCGCTGACGTTTCAGGAGTATCATTCGTTTTACAGGGATAATTATAACCAGTGGGCGGCGGAGCATATCCAGCAGGGGTGATGTTGTCGATTTTGGGGTTGACATTTTGACTCTACAGTTGTAGAATAAAGATATACTACAAATGTAGAGGAGGTGTGCTTATGAAGGAGGGCGTTCGGAGGCTGCCGGATGCGGAGCTGGCGGTGATGCAGGCGGTTTGGGCTTGTCCGGTGCCGGTGGCCAGGGCCCAGATCGAGAAGAGGATCGATCATCCCATGGCGCTGACCACGCTGCTGACGCTGTTGTCCCGGCTGGTGGAGAAGGGGTTCCTGACGGTGCAGAAGGACGGTAGGAACAATCTGTACACGCCCACCATCACACAACAGGAATATCTGGCGGGACAGAGTCGGCGGTTTTTGGATCAGCTGTGCGGAGGGAACGTGTCGGTTTTCGCCACGGCTCTTTGTGACGGGGGAATGACCCGGCAGGAGCTGGAGCAGCTGCGGAAGCTTTTGGAAGAAGGTGGACTATGATCGGCGATGTCTCCTGGCAGGTCTTCTTTTGCCTGCTCGTGGGTATCGTGCTGGGGGGCAGAACTTACAGGAAGAAGGTAGAGGCCAGCTGTGACCGAGAATTGGGCATTAGGGAACGGTATGCCCCTGCTTTCCCTCTGTATTGGGTAAGCATGTTCTTCGTTTGGTTTTCCTGTGGGATGATCTATGGGGTCATCAGTGGAGAATATTTGCCCATGATCATGGAGCTAATGCCTGTGATCTTTTGCGTCGTGATCTATTTTGCGCTGCTATTATCGATCCTGCCGTTGCTTCGCAGGTGGTTCAGCGCAGGGGCCTGTGCCATCGTATGGATGATCCCCATGGGGATGCTATATTATAGTACCAACGATCTGGATCTACCGGTGTTCGTGATCCACATCCCCTTTGGTGTTTCAGAACAGGTGTTACGGGTCGTGTTTTGGATATGGCTCACAGGTTTCGTGGCGGTGCTTGGGTGGAACATCGTTTCTCATATTCGCTTCCGGCGGTGGCTGTTGAAGGATGCCAGACCGATCACCTTTGGGCCTGTGCTGGAAGCGCTGCGAAAGGAAGAACAGTTCGCCAATATCCAGGGGGAGCCTTATCCCCTATGGATATCCGACCGGGTAAGGACACCTTTGTCCATTGGTCTGTTTCGAAAGACCATCTGTGTGGTATTACCCAAAAAGGACTATCCACAGGAGGATCTTTCGCTGATCTTTCGCCATGAGCTGGTACACATCGGGTGTAAGGACAGCATAGCGAAGTTCTTCATCGCGTTTTGTACGGCGATGTTTTGGTTCTTTCCACTGATGTGGGTGGCGGTACGCCGTTTTGCGGATGATCTGGAGCTGAGCTGTGACGAAACGGTGCTGGCGGACTGCGAGGATGCCGTTCGGCGGCGGTATGCGGCGCTGCTTTTGGATACGGCGGCCGACCAGAGGGGCTTTACCACCTGTCTGGCCACTTCGGCTGGGGGACTGCGGTATCGTCTGAAAAACGTGATGGCCCCCAGGAAACGGCTGGTGGGCGGCGTCATGGTGGGGGTGGTGACGTTCCTGTTGATGATGCTGTGCTTCTGTATCTGCTTCAGCTTCGATCCGGGGACGGCAGCGGAGCGGATCTTCCCGGATGCGGATCCTTCGCGATATGAACTGGGTGGCGTGTTATGGGAGGACGGTTCCAGTATGGGAGGGGACCGGGATGCTGTGATGGGCTATCTGATGGAGTTGGAGGTAGCGCAGCTGTCGGAGGAGTACAGCCTGATGGATCAGCCTGAGATGATCCAGATGTATATCTATGGACAGGAGGAAAACTATACCCTGTTTTTGACCCAGCGGTATATGCGAGTGGATACTTTTACGAAGACAGGATCGACGGAGCGGTGCTACTATCTCTCTACGCCGCTGGATCGGGCGTATCTGCTTTCGCTGATGGCGGTGGAGGAGAGGCATGGTGTGGATGCTTCGTGAATGAGTCGTGAGCTGGGGGATGTGGTTTTTCGCTTTGTCGGATGATTTATAGAAGCATCCATTTATATAGGTTTTGGGCGTGTTGCATAATGCGACATCGTAGGGGCGTGCATTGCTCGTCCGGCGTTTTTGAAACAGAAACGCTTCGCCGCAGGCGAAAAAACGTAGGATCCATCGCCAATACCGCTGATCGCAGGCGATCGGCGGCGGACGACCGATGGTCGCCCCTACGTCCTGGATCGACCTGTCATATCAAAAAGGGAGTGTTGCGTCATTTTG
>JAFTKE010000008.1 GCA_017456045.1 Oscillospiraceae bacterium | reverse complement strand
GGAAGGGTATGAGCGGGGCCTGCGGGAGGCAGCAGCTCGGAATGTCCGGGAAGGCGTTTATCCCGACGGCGACACGGATACCCCGGAGCGTCCCCGCTGTGGCAGTGGTGAGTATCTGACCAATGAGGATGGCGACAAGAACTGCTTTTGCGGGCAGTGTGGACAGGCTCTGGATTGGGAGGAGCCGGAGGTGGTGCGCTACTGCGAGGTATGCGGCGCGCCGTCCATCGAGCGCTACTGCCCCAACTGCGGAACCAGGATGGATGGAGGGACTGACCATGACTAAGATCATCGGAGCTGTCTTGCTGGTCGTGGCGGTGCTGGTGACCGGGGTCGTATGGTGCTGTTTGCGGTCGGGGCGGGAGGATGAGGATGGGAGATGGAGCAGGTGAGTGAGCAGGATGTGGCGATCACGGCGCTGGCGGTGGAGGCCGAGCGGCGGCGGAAGGAGATGGGGCGGCTGCGGTATAACTATGGAGATCTGGTGGCGGACACGACACCGGAGGAGCGGCGGCAGATCGTGGAAGCGTATCGGAATCGGAAGCGGCGGCCTGTGAGCCGGGAGCGGTTCGTGGAGGGGCGGCTGCCGGACAGCGAATAAAAAAGCAAGAGGCGAAGCCTCTTGCTTTGGGATATCATCGATGGATCAGGCCCAGCAGCTCCGCCATCAGTCATCGTCGCAGTCCTCTGCAAGCTTGGCGGAATCGAACGCGCCGGGGAAACCGTCCATATTGGGGGCACTCATCCAGGGATAGTCGCTGTCGAGGCCGTACTCCTCTACATCGTCGGGATCCAGATTACTTTCTGTGACGACATAGGCGGCGATGTGACGACGCTTTTTCTCGGTCTTGGTCAGATACCACCATTGGGTCTTGGCGGCCTCGTTGGCCTCTTCGGCAGTGCGGTGGACCGTCTGGAACCAGTCGCCATCGGAGATGGGACGATCGACTACTACATACCTCTTTTCCATGTTCATTCCTCCTGTTGGTTTGGATAGTCTACGGATTAGACCCAGGGCCTCAGCCATCATCAGACGCACATAGTCCGGCGGGGTGCGAGTGCCGCTACACCAGTCCTCTATCGTCCGTTTGGGGACGCAGAACCGGGTGGCCATGGCGGCCTGGGTGAGGCCGGCGGCGGTACGGATGTCCTGGACGCTCATGTGGGCCACGTCCCAGAGCTGTCCCAGGTAGGCGGCCTGGTCCACCAGGTCGTCGTCGGTGATCTCATCCTGCGCGCCAAAGATGCTGGAGGTAGCCCAGTCGCTGACATACAGGTCCCGGTCAGCGGTCGCCAGGGCCTCGCCCCAAAGCGTGCAAAAGTCCTGGTCAGTCAGTTCCTTCATAGGTCTTCTCCTTTTGTTTTTTTGAGCCGTTCCCGGTGGTAGGCGTTGCGCTCCTCACGATGCTCTCGCTCGTAGCGCTGGTTATGGCGGCGGGACAGCTCTCTGCTGCACGATGGGGAGCAGGTGAGGGAGCTGTCTCTGGGAGTAAAGGCTTTGCTGCAGATCACACAGGTGATCGGCGCAGCTCCAGCCTGCCGCTGGGCGCGGCGCTGGTCGGGGTCGCTATTGGCGGCGTACCACTCCAGGCCCTGAGCGCGATCGATGGCCTTGACGGCATCCGGGGCGCAGGCTGGGCAGTACCGCTGGCGACCGCTGTTGACGGTGTACTGGTCGCCGCAGACGGTGCAGATATCGGTGCTGCCCAGTGTGCGGGCGGGGCCAGATCGCTTGGCCTCTCGGTCCATAGCACGGCGACGCTCCCGGCGACAGGTGGGGCAGTACCACGCCCGGGGGCCGCCGGGGAAGGTGATACCGCAGGTCCGGCACGTGCGGTCGCGGACTACGTTTTTACGACTTGCGGCTGCGCAGTCAGGGCAGAGCGTGGAGCTGGGCTTCCCCTCGTACTGCTTGGCGCATTGGCGACAGATGCGGAGCATAGCGGGCCTCCTTAGCGGATAACATCGATACAGATGGGGTCGGCGGGGTCATCAGCGGTGCCCTCGTCGATGACAGCGATGTAGGCATCGGTGTAGCCCTGCTCCTTATACGCGGCGACCTTCTCCTCGGCCTCGGTCAGATCGTAAGAGCCGACCCCCCAGTCATCGTCGGTGTCGTCCATCATGACAGCGTACCAGTAAGTCTTAGTCATTTTGTTTTCCTCCTGTTTCGTGGGGTGCTCCCCTGTTGTGCTTTCATTATACCACGCAATGCGTGGTATGTCAAGAGGAAAATTGATGATTTTTCAAAAATAGAGGTGGGTCAAGTATATGTTCAAGGAGAAAAGGAGCATCCCGGTGGCGTATGAGGTGCAGGGGTATATCTACTTCGCATCCAGGATGTTCAGGCGGCTGCCCATGGAGCGGCAGGATGAGATAGTGGGTCTTTGCATGGAGGCCGGGGGCGAATACTATCAGGCGTTGTTCCAGTTCGTTACCAGTGACGTGGGGGCGGCGGAGGTGTGTCGGAAGCATTTCATCTCCCAGTCTACGTTGGAGCGGATCGTCAGGAAGTATTATGTGTCCTTTGCCCAGAGGATCTGAGGGCGCAGCTGCCGGGGGGTGGCTGCGCCGGTCCGATGGATTTGGTCTTGTATAGGCTTCGTCTGCGGGCGGGGCGTATAGAGGGTCAAATGCGGACACCTGGGGACGGGTGTCCCCACAATGATATGATTTTTTCATTCGCGCGCGCACGCGCGAATGTGGGCTTGGTAAGGGCCTAAGTTTTCGGCCGTCCTTTGATATTGGGGCGGTGGCATCGTGATCGGGGGTGGCTGGGATGCAAGAGGGGTACTGGATGACCCGCACATATGAGGCGGGACCCGTGGGGGAGAAGACGAAGTTCTTCATCCCTGGGTCCCGGCCCACGGGGAAGGTGCGCCGGAAGGATCGGGAGAAGGCCCGGAAGCAGGAGCAGAACGAATACTCTGCGCAGAAGGCTCTGGCCAGGCTGATCAATGCCAATTTCGTGGCGGGGGATCTGCTGATGGGGTTGGACTACTCTGAGGCCGGGATGGAACGGCTCCTGGCATGGGGACGGGAGAATGGGCTGGAGGTGGACGCTGAGGATGAGGCGGTGCGCATGGACGCGATCTGGGAGGCGGCTTCTCATCAGCTGGATCTGGCGCTTCGCCGGGTCAAGAATCGGCTGAAAAAGCGGGGCGTGGTGCTGAAGGCCATTTATGCCACCTCCGATATGGACGGGCAGACGGGGGAGTCTGTCCGGGTGCATCATCATCTGGTGGTCAAGGACGGGGTGCAGGAGGCTTTCTTGGATGCCTGGGAGAAGTGCGGTCTGGGTGGCGTCAGCTGGACTCCGCTTTGGAAGGAGCAGGATGACCGCACGCCCATCGCGGAGTACATCATCCGTCAGGTGCGCCGGATCCCGGATGCCAAGAAGTACCGCAGCACGAGGAACCTGGAGCGGCCCCAGCCTAAGGATCGGATCGCGCTGTCCGACGCGGAGCTTCGGGTACCTGTTGGAGGGAAGCTGCTGTTTCGGCAGGAGTACAAGCCCGGGCGGCCTCAGTACATACGCTACACGCTGCCAGCGAAGGGCCGAGGGTCGCCGCCGGTGGGGTGATGGGATAGTTACGCTCTTGTTTCGT
>JAFTKE010000127.1 GCA_017456045.1 Oscillospiraceae bacterium | reverse complement strand
TGTGGCCGTCCATGATGGTGTCGATCTTATACAGGGTCATGACGATCCGGTGGTCCGTCACACGTCCCTGGGGGAAATTGTAGGTGCGGATCCGCTCGTTGCGCATCCCGGTGCCCACCTGGCTGCGGCGCAGGCCGGAATGCTCGGATTCGATCCGCTCCTGCTGGATCTCGTAGAGCTTGGAGGCCAGCATCCGCATACACTTCTCCCGGTTCTGGATCTGGCTCCGCTCCTCCTGGCAGGCCACCACGATGCCGCTGGGCTTGTGGATCAGCCGGACGGCGGAGGAGGTCTTGTTGACATGCTGGCCGCCGGCACCGCTGGCCCGGTAGACCTGCATCTCGATGTCGTTGGGGTCGATCTGCACGTCCACCTCTTCCATCTCCGGCAGCACCGCCACGGTGGCGGTGGAGGTGTGGACCCGGCCGCCGGATTCCGTCTCCGGCACCCGCTGGACCCGATGGACGCCGGATTCGTATTTCAGCCGGGACCAGGCGCCCCGGCCCTCGATCACGAAGTCCGCTTCCTTCACGCCGCCCAGCTCGGTGTCGTTGTAGTTCAGCAGCTGCACCTGCCAGCCCATCCGGGCGGCGTACATGGAGTACATCCGGAACAGGCTGTGGGCGAACAGGGCGCTCTCCTCGCCGCCGACGCCGCCCCGGATCTCCACGATCACGCTTTTCTCATCGTTGGGGTCCTTGGGCAGCAGCAGGATCTGGAGCTGGCGGTATAATAGCTCCTTCTGCTCCTTGGCGGTCTGGAACGTTTCCTGGCACAGCTCCTTCATATCCGGGTCGCTCATCAGCTCCTGGGCTTCCTCCATGTCCCGGCAGGCGGCGTTATAGGCGTGGTAGCAGTCCACGATCGGCTCCAGGTCGTTCTTCTCCCGCATGAGGGCAGCGGCCTTCTTGGGATCGGCGTACAGCTCCGGCTGCTCCGCCTTGGCGCAAAGCTCTTCATAGCGAAGGGATACGGCGCGTAGTTTTTCAAGCATAGTGTCACTCCAAAAGCGTCTCGGTGATGTTTTCCAGTATCATACCAACAAATCGGGGAAAAGTAAACCTACTTTTGGGGGGATGTGATCTTTTTGCGGCGGTTGTTTGCTTTGGTGCTGTGTTTTTGTATGGCTTGTCCGGTGTATGCCCGGGCGGAGAAGTATGTGGCGCTGACCTTCGATGATGGGCCCTCCGGGCGGTTCACCCGGACGCTTTTGCAGGGGCTGGAGCAGCGGGGGGTGAAGGCTACGTTCCTGCTGTGTGGCTATCGGCTGGAGCAGTATCCCCGGGAGGGGCAGCAGATATTCCAGGCGGGCCATGAGATCGGGCTCCATGGCTATTCCCATGCGTCTATGGCGGATATGGACCGGAAGACCCTGGAGCGGGAGATCCGGGAGGATCTGGCGCTGCTGCCCCAGGGGTGCAGTCCGGTGTTCCTGCGGCCCCCCGGAGGGAAGTGGAGCGATACACTGCTTTCGGTGGCAAGAGAGCAGGGGCTGGGGATCCTCAGCTGGTCCGTGGACCCCAGGGACTGGGCCTGTGAGGACGCGGACCAGATCTGCCAGGCTGTGGTCCGCACCGCCCAGGATGGGGACGTGATCTTGCTCCACGATATGTCCGACAGCTCCGTGGAAGCGGCGCTGGCGATCGTGGATGAACTGAAGGCACAGGGGTTCACCTTCGTCACCGCAACGCAGCTCGCCCGGCTCAAGGGCGTGACCATCGAGCCGGGCGAAGTGTATACAAGGTTTTCTTGAGGAGAGTGTGGGTCCTTTTGAAGATATGAGATACGAGATATGAGATACGAGATAGGTGAAGATCCGGGATATCTCGTAGTTCGTATCTCATATTTTACATCAGCCTACCTGGTTCTCACCGGTGATGGTGTCGCCGGCTTCGGTGCCGAAGTAGGCGTCCAGCACGGCTTTCGCCACGGGGGCCAGGTTGCCGCCGCTGCCGGCCCGCTCGCCGTAGACCACCACCGCGATCTGGGGGTCGTCCGCAGGGGCGAAACAGACGAAGGCACCATTGTCCGAGTGGCCCTGGATGCCGGTCTGGGCGGTTCCGGTCTTGGCTGCCACCTGGACCGGGTAGTCGCCGAAGACCTTATAGGCGGTGCCGCCGGATTCCGAGGCCACTTTCTTCATGCCGGTGAGGACCGCGTCGTAGGCCTCGTCGGACATGTCCATCTCGCTCATGACGGTGACGGCGTTCTCATAGACGACGGAGGAGTAATCCGAGGTCACCACCCGGTTCAGGAAGGTGGCTTTATACCGGACGCCCTGGTTGGCCAGGGTGGCGGCGTAGGTGCAAAGCTGGATGGGGGTGAACCGGTTCTCCGCCTGGCCGATGCCGGTGAGGATCTGGTCGCCCTTGTACCACCGGGAATCGTCACCGGAGTAGAGGGCCGCCTTGGACTCCGGGTTGGAGCGGTAGCCCACTGCCTCATATAGCTCGATGCCGGTATGCTCTCCCAGGCCCAGGGACTTGGCGGTGGAGTCGATCATGTCGATGCTCAGCCGGTCGGCCAGCTCATAGTAGAAGTAGTTGCAGGAGACTTTCAGGGCCTCGGTGCAGTCGATATAGCCGTGGGTCCTGCCGCTGCTGGAGTAGACCAGACATTTGGGGCTCATGCCGGGATACTTGGTGAAGGCACCGTTGTCGCAGATCTGGGTCCAGCGGCCGATCTCGCCGGCCTGGATACCAGCCACGGTCATGGACATCTTATAGGTGGAGCCGGGGGGATAGATCGCCTGCAAGGCCCGGTCGTACATGGGCTGCAGGTCCGCGTTGAGCAGATCGTTGTAATTTTCGAACAGGGTGGACAGGTCGTAGGTGGGGTAGCTGCCGCACACCAGCACCTGGCCGGTCTTGATGTCCATAGCTACCACGGCTGCGCCCTGGGCGTCCCAGCCCTTTTGGCTGGTGTCTTCGCTGCGCATCCCCTCGATCGCCAGGGCCAGGGCATCTTCAGCAGCGGACTGGAGGTTCAGGTCGATGGACACCTGGACGTTCTGCCCCGCTTTGGGCTCTACCTCGTAGTAGGACTTGACCAGGGTGCCGTCCTTGGTCACCACGTCCACACGGCTGCCGTCGGTGCCGTGGAGGTATTCCTCGAAGGCCTCCTCCAGGCCGGACTGGCCCACCAGGGCGTCCATGGAGTAGCCATCCAGCTTCTTATAGTACTCCCACTGGGTAGCGTTCATGGCACCCACATAGCCCAGGATGTGGGCGGCGTACTCGGTGGAGTATTCCCGGACGGTGGAGGATTCCACGTTCATGCCGGGGATGTTCAGCTCCAGCACGGCGGCCAGAGTATCGTTGTCCACGTCGGACAGGAAGATATAGTTGCTCAAGGACCCCACACAGGTACGCAGGGTCAGCTCATAGCGCATCCCCAGCACCAGCCGGGCATCCTCGTCGGACCATTCCTCCGGGATCAGGTAGCTCTCCCGCAGCTTACGCATCAGCAGGGGGGCGGACATATCCGAGTCCAGGTGGTCCCGGGAAGCCAGGAAGGTCTGGAAATGGCTCTGCCAGGTGGTGCTGTACTCGTCCAGGGTGTACTCGAAGGGCTGGGAGTTGGAGATGGGCAGATGGTCCACATAGTCGATATCCCGCTCCTTGCACAGCTGGGCCAGCTGGTACAGCGTGCCGTTGGGGTCGGCGGAGCTGGTCAGGACAAAGTGGTTGATGGTCAGGTCGTAGCTGGCCCGGTTGGTCACCAGCACGTTGCCGTTGCGGTCCAGGATATTGCCCCGGGCAGCTTTGACCCGGGTCCGGGTCTCGAAGGTGGTGATATTGTTGGTGTCGCCGCCGGTGTCCACCACCTGCACCCGGTACAGCCGGAAGCAGTAGAAGCACAGGATCGCCATGAACAGGCAAACCAGCAGACCGGCCCGGAAGCGGGTCATTCTTTCCATATTTCTCCTCCGATCTTGCCGATGGCTTTGAGGATGGGGTACGATAGGGGCACGGTGGCCAGGGTGATCAGGCAGCTGATGCAGAAGCTCCCCAGCCGGGCAGGCAGGGTGTAGCCCAGGAACGCGCCGATGCCGAAGGTGGCCAGCTCATAGACCAGCAGGCTCAGGCTCAGACACAGCATCAGCGTGGCGAAGCCCTGGCGCAGATATGCCTGACGGAACATGGCGGCGAACACCGCCAGGGCCGTGATCAATGGGATGCACTGGGCTCCGGGAGAGGAGCCGGACAGGAAGAAGAACACCGAGGCGCTCAGAGCGAAGATGCAGCCGCTCTCGGCACCTTGGAGGATGCAGATCGTCAGGATGCAGCAGGGCACCAGATCCGTGGTGGCACCGAAGATGGAGACTCGGCTCATCACCACGTCCTGCAGCAGCAGCGCCACCAGGCATACCAGACTGAACAGGGTCCAGCGCAGCAGGGTCTTGCGCTGCTTTCGAGTCAAAAGCAGCTTGCCCAGGATGTCGTTTCGGACGGTATCCGGGCGGAATTCATACTTTTTACGTCTGGCCATGGCTCACCCCTGCTGGTAGTCCGTCAGGATGAACACCTGCTCCAGGTCTTCGATATCGGCGGCAGGCTCCAGGATGGCGTACTTCTCCACGCCGGTGTCGCCCATGCCTGCATCGATCACGTGGCCCAGGATCAGGTTCCGGGGGTACAGGGTGGAGCCGGAGGTGACCACCTGGTCCCGGTTGCGGATGACCGCGGAGCTGGGGAGGTAGTCCATCCGAAGATATCCTGCCTGACCGGTGGTGTAGCCGCCCTGGACCATGCCGGGATAGCCGGAGGAGGCGATGGTGGCGCTGACCTCCAAAGAGGAGTCCAGCACCGTCTTCACCACGCAGTAGTTGGAGCCGGCTTCGGTGACCAGTCCCACCACCTCGCCGTTCTCGGTGATGGCGCACATGCCCACCTGGATGCCGTGGACGGTGCCGCGGTCGATGGTCAGGGTGCTGGTCCAGTCGGTGGAGCCGCGGGAGATCACGTAGCCATCCACCAGCTCATAATCCGGATGGGCCTCCTGCAGTTCCAGAAGATCCCGGAGCCGGTCGTTCTCCCGGGAGATGGAGTCGGCCATCCGGTCGTCCTCCCGCATCTCAGCGATCTCCTTTTTCAGGGCCTCGTTCTCAGCCAGCAGTGCTTCGTAGCGGAACATATAGTCATACATCTGCTCCGCCTGCTTGGTCAGCGCGGTGGCACCGGAGCGCAGGGGGGCCAGGACGCCCTGGACGATCATGGAAGGGATGTTCTGACCGGTCAGGCTGCTGGTGACCACCAGGATGCCGGTGAGCAGCAGCGCCAGGATCAGGACCACCCGGACACGGTTACTGAAAAAATGTCTCATGATTGCCTCCAATCAGTGAAGTCGATGGATCATGGGTCTGAGGCCAGGTCCCGCAGGATCTGGGAAAGGCGGCAGACGGGGAGGCCCACCACGTTGTAGTAATCCCCTTCCATCCGGCTGCAGAACAGGGCCGCGCCGCCCTGGATGCCGTAGGCACCGGCTTTGTCCATGGGTTCGCCGCTGCTGACATAGTCTTCGATCTCTTTTTCGGACAGCTGGCGGAAATGAAGATCTATCACCTCGGTGACGGTGATCGCCCGATCGCCCCGCAGGACGGTCATGCCGGTCATCACCTGATGGTCCCGGCCGGACAGGAGGTGGAGCATGGCCTTGGCCTCTTCGGCGCTGTGGGGCTTGCCCAGGACCTTGTCCTGGCACACCACGATGGTGTCGGCGGCCACCACGATATCGTCTTCCTCACGGGAGACAGCGGCGGCCTTCAAACGGCTGATCCGGGCCACCTCGTCATAGGGGGCGGCGACAGGGTCCATGGTCTCATCGATATCCGCCACTCGGACGGAGAAGGGGATGTGGAACAGCCCCAAAAGCTCCTTGCGCCGGGGGGACTGGGATGCTAAGATCAGATGCATGGTGTTTCCTTTCGCAGTGGCTTCGTAGGGGAGGGTCACTGACCCTCCCGTCATCATCCGCTTCCAGCGGATGATAATCATTTCAAGTAATATCGGCCGTCATGTTATCGCCCTTTCGGGCGATGCGATGCTTCGCATCGCCGGGAGGGTCGATGACCCTCCCCTACCTTGTCACGACGAAACGTTTATGTTCTCGTTGTAGGGCGTGGGCATGCCCACGCCGTTGCCCTTGCAAGGCAAGGGCACATAAAAGATCCCAACAAGGTATATTTCCGCGATTCGCAAGCGATCAGCGGCGGAAAGGGCATGCCCTTTCCCTACGACAGGAAGGTAACGTTTTGGCACTACGGGGGTAGTGATTCAATCCAGCCCTCTCAAATACAGACCTCTGGTGCAAGCGCCGGGGTCGAAGGGGGTGGGGCTGACGTAGCTGGAGAGGACGGCGTCCACTTCCTTGGGGTTTTCTGTGGTGAAATACAGGCGGGTGGCCCACAGGCCCAGCTTGCTCAGGTCCTCCTGGCGGTCCAGCCAGTACAGCTTTTTGCCGTTGAGCAGGACGCTGCGGCAACTTTCCCCGTCCCGGATCACCGGGAAGTCGGCACCGGTCTTGTCCATGAGCCGGGTGTTGCCCTGGTGGCAGGTGCAGTCGCCGGAGCGGCCCCGGAAGAGGCAGTTCTCCGTCACCATCAGCGGCAAACGGCCGTAGGCCAGGATCTCACAGGGCAGGGGCTTGCTCACGTCCCGGATCTGGGGCAGGGTCATCTCGAAGCTCAGCGTGGCGCTGAGCAGCTCCAGGTCCTTGGCCATCTCGGCGGCACCGGAATTATAGACGTTCAAAGAGAAGTCCCCATGGATCTGCATCCCTACCTCCCGCACCGGGAGCATCAGGCCCAGATTGCCCACCAAGGCGGCCTTGACCCCCTGGTCCCGGACGGAGCGCAGGTCGCTGCGGAGCTTCTCCAGCTCGCCGTCATGGCAGATCCGGGGCAGCACGGCGGCCACAGTGGCACGGCGGGTCAGATCCCGGCAAAGCCGCAGATCCTTGGTCAGCACGTGCAGCGGTACGTACAGCACCGCAGGCTCCATCCGCAGCAGCTTGGGGGTGAGCTGGTCCGCCTTGGTCACCTGGACTGTCAGGCTGGGGCGGCCATGGAAGCCGGGGCGGGGGACGATCTTCCGGGGACGCAGCACCCGGGGGATCTCACGCCGGGCCCGCAGAGCGGTGAGCTGATCCAAAGCGTCACGCCGCAGGCCGTTGATCGCGGCGGCGGACAGGGTCACCCCGTCATCGATCTGGGAGGTGACCTCCTCACAGCGGTAGGGGGTGCCGCCGGTCTTGCAGATCCGGGCGGCGAACAGCTCCTGGCTCAGGGGCAGCCGATGGGCCACCTCCGGCTTGGGGCCGTGGACGGTGCAGGTCCGGCCCTGGGGATCCGTCACCGTGAGGGTGCTGCCCTCGGCGGTGATATGGGCCTCGAAGGTCACCGGCACCAGACCGTTCTCCACGGTCTCGTAGGTCTGCCGCAGGGCCTTGAGGAACTCGGCATCCTCGGTCTTGTCGTTGCGGATGCCGAACATGGGCCTGCCCTGCTGACCGGTATAATAGCCGTCGGTGAAGCCCTGACGGTTGAAGGCTTTCATCAGGATGTCGATCATCTCCTGGGTCACCACGCCGGTGTCCAGGGCCTGGCGGTATACCCCGGTGACGGCGGCCACGTACTCAGGCCGCTTCATCCGTCCCTCCAGCTTGATGGAGGCCACGCCCATCTCCTCCAGCTCCTTCAGGTGACCGATCAGACAGTTGTCCTTCAGGCTCAGAGGGTACTGGGCCTCCCAGCGGCTGTAGCCATAGCTCTGGCGGCAGGGCTGGGCGCAGCGGCCACGGTTCCCAGACCGCCCGCCGATGGCGGCGGACAGGTAGCATTGGCCGGAATAGCACATACAAAGGGCACCGTGGGCGAAGACCTCGATCTCGATCGGGGACTCGGCGCAGATGTGGCGGATCTCCTCGCCGGTCAGCTCCCGGCTCAGCACCACACGGGTCATGCCCATGGCGGCGCACATCAGCACGCCGGGCAGGGAGTGGATGGTCATCTGGGTGGAGCCATGGACCGGCACCCGGGGGGCGATCTGGCGGCACAGCTTCGCCACCGCCAGGTCCTGGACGATGAAGGCATCCACGCAGCAGGTGGCGGCGTGGCGGATCAGAGCGGCCAGATCCTCGGTCTCCCGGTCGGATACCAGGGTGTTCAGGGTCAGGTGGACAGCCACGCCACGGATATGGCAATACTTCACCGCTTCCATCAAGGTCTGGGGGGTGAAGTTTTTCGCGCCCTGGCGGGCATTGAAGGTGCCGCAGCCCAGATATACGGCATCAGCGCCGTTTTGTACCGCCGCTTTCAGGGCCTCCATGGACCCGGCGGGGGATAGCAGTTCGATCATGGCGATCCTTCTCCATCATAGTATAGTTGATGACATTATAGCATAGCTGCCGTCTGTGTGCTAGAGCGTGGGAAGAAAATTCACAATTTTCTTTTGCGTGGCGGGTGTCATATGAAGTGATAATTGACAAAATTCGCGCCTGGTGTTATACTGATCTTGTACATAATCAACGCCACCACAGGTGGGGAAAGGACAATATCATGAGCAAGTTCGTCATCCGCAACGTCGCTTCCGGCATCAAGTTCGACCTGAAGGCCACCAACGGCCAGGTGATCGCCACCTCCGAGGTCTACACCACCGAGGCTGCCTGTCGCAATGGCATCGCTTCCGTCCAGAAGAATGCCCCTGTGGCTGGTATCGAGAACCAGACCGAAGAGGGCTACGCCGTCCTGACCCATCCCAAGTTCGAGATGTACCAGGACAAGGCCGGTGAGTACCGTTTCCGCCTGAAGGCCACCAACGGCCAGGTGATCGCGGTCTCCGAGGGCTATGTGGCCAAGGCCAGCTGCCTGAACGGCATCGAGAGCGTCAAGAAGAACGCTGCCGATGCGCAGATCGTGGAGGAGTGAGCATGGATATCAAGGCCAAGATCTCTGAGCTGACCGATAAGATCAAGAACGATAAGGACATCGGCAAGAAGTTCCAGGCGGACCCCGTCTCCACGGTGGAGGGGCTGCTGGGGGTGGATCTGCCCAACGATCAGGTGGAGAAGATCGTGGACGGCATCAAGGCCAAGATCAGCCTGGACAAGCTGGGCGGCCTGTTCGGCAAGAAGTGAATATCAGCCACGCCGCAGAGAGATCTGCGGCGTGGCTTTTTGCATGGTAGGGGCGGGTCACTGACCCGCCCGGCGATGCGTCAGCATCGCAACGACCGTAGGTCGGGCAAATTTATCGTCCTTGCGCGCGGGTGGTATGGACGCTTGCATCCTGGGGCAGCGCGTGGTATAGTAGGAGGACGAAAGGGTGATACCATGAAGATATGTATCTGCGTATGCTTGCTGCTTTGCTTGCTGGCGGGATGTTCCGCGCCAGTCCAGGAGACGGTCCCGTTGGCGGAGCAGCCGACGTTGCCCTCCTTCTCCCAGGATGCCTCTCCCCGGGAGCAGATCGGTGCGGCGGTGGAGAAGACGGCGGAGGCGGGGAGCTTCTGCCTGGTGTTCGGTCAGATCCGGATCCAGGGGGAGCAGAAGCAGGAGGACCTGACGGTCCAGCGGGTAGCCGTGGACGATCAGGGGCAGTATGTTTTCTTGCTGGAGACTCAGGACCGGGAGGTCTACCACGGCCTCCAGGGGGGCTATATGCTGGACAAGACCCAGAGCCCGCCGGTGGTCTCACCGTCCCAGGAGACCAGCGTTTTCGGCGCGGTCTGCTCCCTGGTGCCCAATGAGGCGTTCCTGGACGGGTTTTGTGATGGACGGCTGACGGTCAGCCCCAGCAATGACGGGAGCTTCACCTATCAGCTGTCGGATCTTACCATGGAGGCACTGTACCGGCTGATCCATGGGGGGGAGCGGTCCTTCCCGGAGCAGGCCGAGGCGGTGGGCGTCGCTTCCATCCATGTGGACGCAGAGGGCTATCTGACCCAGGTCCGCTTCGATGCCTACCTCCCCTCCGGCGTCACCCACAGCCTGGTGATCGCGGTGGAGGACATCGGCACCACCCAGGTGACGGCACCGGATTGGGTCCCGGAAGGATGAGATGAGGAACATGATGAGGCGCGTTGCGGATCTGTGATCTGCAACGCGCCTCATCATGTTCTTTATCAGCTGGCGGTGACCTTGCCGCCGTCGTTATGGATCACGGCGGCGTAGGTGGTGCCGATGCCCATGGTCAGGGGGGTGCCGTCGGGGAGGGTGTAGACGAAGGGGGCGGACTCGCTGCTGCGGCTCCAGCAGATCTCGATCATCTTGCCGCCGCAGGCGTAGTAGCCGGTGCCGCTGCCGGTCATGCCCACCGCGATGCGGTAGTCGCTGTCCGGCTGCAGGCCCACCCAGGTCTTCAGGATCAGCACGTTCTCGAACTGGACGATCTCGCCGTTGAGACCGTCGCTATAGACCATGCCGTACTGCTGGAAGGAGTAGGTGCCCTTGGTCTCGTCGTAAGTAAGCTGGCTCTTCTTGCCCTTGTACTTGAAGAGGATGTCGATGGTGGTGGCGTCTGCGCCCTCTGCGGGGGTGCCGTCGGGGGCGAAGGTATAGCCGTAGTCCACCTGGCTGCCGCTGTCGATCACATAGCCCATGTCCTCACAGTAGGAAATGACCTCGGGGCCGGTGGTGTACATGGTATGCTCCAAAGAGACGCCGGCGTCCAGACGGGACTGGTCCCGGTGGAAGTACTTATAGCCGTACTTGCCCTCCACGCCGTTGATGGTCTCCCAGCCGGTGTCCTTCAGGGCCTGCTTGGCATAGGGGCTGTAGCCCGCGTGGACGAACAGGGCGTTGAAGGACTGGGCGAGGCTGATGTGATGGGTCCGGGCGGAACGCATGGAGCCCAGCCAGCCCAGGTCGCTGACATCGGAATACATGGCCACCATCCGGGTCGTGCCGTACTCATGGGGCAGCTCCCACAGCATCTGGCACTGGGAGACGCTCCAGTGGGGCAGGGCCTGGGTGGCGTTGTTCAGCACCACGGCGAAGGGCCGGGTGGTGACGGTGTCGCTGACCGCCTCACCGGTGAGGGGGTCGGTATGCTCCGGGGCGGGCGGCTCCGTGGGCTCCGGCTCAGTGGGAGCGGTGGTGGGCTCCGTGGTGGGGTCCGTGGGCACGGTGGCCTCGGTGGTGGGCTCTGTGGGCACGGTGGTAGGGGCGGTGGCTTCGGTGGTGGGCGTGGCCTGCTCACCGGCACAGCCGCACAGGATCAGGCAGATCGCCAGGATCAGGGCGAAGGATCGTTTCATAGGGCATCTTCCTTTCATTGGTCTTCCACGAGGGCCTGGGCCGCGGATCTTCCCAGGTCGTAATAGAATATGGCGTCCCGGGCGGGGTCCAGGTCTGTGAACGCGCCCCGCTGGGTGAAGATCGCGTAGCTTCGGGTGGCGATCGGGATCAAGGCACCGCTTTCCAGGATGGTCTGGTAGAGGGTGTAGTAATTGCCGCTGTTGGCCAGGGCTTCGTTGCAAAGGGCCTGGGTGACGCTGTCGGTCAGGCCGCCGCTGTTCAGCGCCCCATCAGGGGAGAAGAAGGCGGACAGGTCCATATTGGCGGACAGCCGGGTCTGGCCCAGATGGAGGTCGAAGCTGCCTTCCTCCAGGGCCTCCAGATAGTCATCGGTGGCCAGAGCCTCCACGGTGACGGACAGGCCGCAGCTCTCCAGGGACACGGCGATCGCCCGGGCAGCCCGGAGCCGCTGGCCGTCGTCGTTGTTCACCAGCAGGATCACGGTGTTGGTCTCCAGGTACTGCGCGCTCACCGCGTCGGTCAGCCGCTGGGGGTCGTAGGTGATCTGCTGGGCCAGCCCGTCGTCGTAGTGGGGGAAGGCGGGGGACGCGGGCAGGGTGGCGGACTGGGCGAAGCCACGGTAGTAGGCCGATACGATCGCGTCCCGGTCGATGGCGTAGGTCAGGTCTTCCCGAATGTCCCCCTGGGACAAAACGTAGCTGTCGGCATTGCAGCTCAGGTACAGGAAGATCCCGTTCTCGCAGTCCCACAGCTCGTAGTCGCTGTGGAAATCCACATAGCGCTCGCTGCCGGGGTCGGCGCACACCAGGCTCAGACCCTGGAACTCGAAGGCGTCCCGCAGCTGGGCGGGGCTTTCCGCCTCCACCAGGGAGATCCGCTGGGCGTTCACCGGCAGGGCGGCCACGCACCACCAGTCCGACCGGCGGCGCAGCCCCAGCTGCTGGGAGACGGTCTCATAGAAATAAGGACCGGTGCCCAGGGGGCGGTCGGTGCCCACCTGATCGGCCTTCACGATCGGCACGTCCAGCAGCACCGGGAAGTTCTCGTAGGGAGTCTTCAGGGTGACGGTCACCGCTTCTTCCGTGGCGGTGATGGTGTCCACATTGCCGAATCGGCCGCCATAGTAGGCGCTGGACACCGCATGGCGCAGGCTGGCGGCGATGTCGGCTGTGGTCAGCTTGGCACCGTCGGAGAAGGTGGCCTCCGCTGGGTAGAAGGTGTAGGTCTTCATGTCCCGGGACACGCTGTATCGGTCGCACAGGACGGGGTTGGGCTGATAGTCCCGGTCCACCGCGAACAGGCTCTGGTACAGCAGACCGAACAGGGCCCGGTTGGTGTAGTCGCTGCACCGATAGGGGTCCAGGGAGCGGTCCGGGTAGTAGGCCAGACTCATTGGCTGATCCGTGGTGGGACCGGCGGTGGGGGTGGTGGGGCCTTCATCGCTGAGGGCGTCACCGGTGGGGACGTAGGGCGTTTCATCTGTGGTACAGCCTGCCAGCAGCAGGATGCATAGCAGCAGGGATAGTATCCTCTTCATCCGTGTCCCTCCTGGCATAGGATGATGGCACCCTGGGAGCCGCGCAGTCCCTGGGTGACCCGGTGGGACCAGAAGCGGTGGCTCTGACAGACGGTGCAGTCTTGGCTGATATCGATCTTATGTACCCCCGCTTGGCGGAGGATCTGGGCGTTGATCTCTTTTAGGTTTACATAAAACTTCTGACCTTCGGGACGGACGTGGTGTCCGACCCAGCTGCCCAGGGACTGTGTCAGCGCGTCGGGGACATCGGCGTCGGTCTGGAAGCAGCAGAAGCCGATGTTGGGCCCGATGGCGGCCTGGAGGTCCTTGGGATCCGTGCCGAAGGCGGCGGTCATGGCGCGGACGGTCTTGGCGGCGATGGCGGAGGCAGTCCCCCGCCAGCCGGCGTGGACCGCGCCTACGGCGCCGGTGACCGGATCGTGGAGGAGGATCGGCGTGCAGTCCGCGGTGAACACCGCCAGGGCGGTGCCGGGCGTGGCGGTGATCAGAGCGTCGCATTCGGGAAGCTCCGGTGCGTACAGCCCCGCGCCCCAGTCGGCGGATCCCACCTCCCGGACGATGTCGGTGTGGGTCTGGTGGGAAAGGACCAGTTTTTTTGGGTCGAAACCAAGGTCATTTCCCAAGATATCGTAGTTTTCCAGCACGTTTTCCCACAGGTCTCCCCGGCGGATGCCGATGTTCAGGCTCTCCAGATGTCCCGTGCTGACACCACCATACCGGGTGGTGAAGCCATGGGGGACGGAGATCCCATCGCAGACCAGATATTCGAGCGTACCGTTTTTGATCGTGTTGATGGACATAGATGGTCTCCCAAAGTGATCATTTGACATCTCCCGGGCGTGATACCTTCCCCCGGGGCAATGTCATCAACTTAAGCTGTCACATCGCAAAATCCCTGCTTGTCGGGCAGTTCGTATACGCCTTGCCCCCCTCATTTATGAGGGGGGTGCCCCACAAGCGAAGCGCTGTGGGGCGGGGGGAGTATACTGTGGTCCACAGGACTGCCATGATATCAGTGATAAGATGATATATTCGGACTCCCCCCGGCCTCGCTGCGCTCGTCCACCCCCCTCATAAATGAGGGGGGCAAGGTGTGTACCGCATCTCCCCGACAAACAGCAATTTCACTCGGCTTCCTTAAGTTGATGACATCCCCCCGGGGGAAGGTTTATAGGTGCGGCGGTGGGGGTCACTGCCCCATCTTATCCTTCTGCATACAGCACTTCTTATACTTCAGGCCGCTGCCGCAGGGGCAGGGGTCGTTGGGGCCGGCTTTCTTTTCCTTGCGGACGGGCTGCTTCTTCACCATGGCCTTGTTGGCGGCATCGGTGCCGGTCTCCTTGGCTACCCGCTCCCGCTTCACTTCCTGCTGGGGGCGCAGCTGCACCAGGAACATCCGGCGCACCGTCTCTTCCCGGATCGCGGCGATCATGGCTTCGAACATCTCGTAGCCCTCTTCCTTGTAAGCGATCACCGGGTCATGCTGGCCGTAGGCTCGCAGTCCGATCCCCTGCTTCAGGTCGTCCATGGCGTCGATGTTCTCCATCCAGTATTCGTCCACCACCCGGAGCATGACCACACGCTCCACTTCCCGCATGACCTCCGGCGTGAGGGACGCTTCCTTCTTCTCGTAGGTCTCCTCTGCCAGGGCGTACAGCTGGTCGGTCAGGGACTCGGCTCGGACCTTCTCCAGCTTCTCCGGCTTGGGGAACGCGCCCTTGGGGAAGTAGATCCCCTCGAACTGCTTCATGAGGGACTCGTAGCTCTCCTCGTCCAGATGGCCGGTACCGCTGATGGCGGTGGTGACGGAGGAATCGATCACAGTACGCAGGTTGCTGAGCATATTCTCCCGCAGGCTCTCGCCGGACAGCACCTTCTGGCGCTGGGCGTAGATCACCTCACGCTGGACGTTCATCACGTCGTCGTACTCCAGCACGTTCTTTCTGGTGCGGAAGTTGCGGCTTTCCACGTTCTTCTGGGCGTTCTCCACAGCGTTGGTCAGGATCTTGGCATCGATGGGGGTGTCCTCGTCCAGGCCCAGGGCATCCATCATGCCCATGACCCGGTCGGTGGAGAACAGGCGCATCAGATCGTCCTGGAGGCTCAGGTAGAACCGGCTCTCGCCGGGGTCGCCCTGACGGCCGCTTCGGCCCCGCAGCTGGTTGTCGATCCGGCGGGACTCGTGGCGCTCGGTGCCGATGATCACGAGACCGCCTACGGCGCGGACCTTCTCCGCCTCGTCGGCGATGGCCTCCTTATGCTTTTTCAGCAGCTCGTCGTATTTCGCCCGGACCTCCAGGATCTCAGGGTCTGTGGTCTCGGCGTAGGAGTCGGCTTCCGCCAGCAGCTCCTCGGTGTAGTCCATTTTCCGCAGCTCGGACTTGGCCATATACTCGGCGTTGCCGCCCAGCACGATGTCCGTACCACGGCCTGCCATGTTGGTGGCGATGGTGACGGCGCCGTACTTGCCCGCCTGGGCCACGATCTGGGCCTCCATCTCGTGGTACTTGGCGTTCAGCACGTTGTGGGGCACCCCGGCCTTTTTCAGCAGCTTGCTCAGGACCTCGCTCTTCTCGATGGACACGGTGCCCACCAGCACGGGCTGGCCCTTCTCGTGGCATTCGATCACCTGCTGGATGATGGCCCGGAACTTGCCCATCTCGGTCTTGTACACCACGTCGTGGTGGTCGATCCGGGCGATGGGACGGTTGGTGGGGATCTCCACCACGTCCAGCCGGTAGATGGTGCCGAATTCCTCCTCTTCCGTCAGGGCCGTGCCGGTCATGCCGGAGAGCTTGTCGTACAGACGGAAGAAATTCTGGAAGGTGATGGTGGCAAGCGTCTTGCTCTCACCAGCAACGGTGACGCCTTCCTTGGCCTCAATCGCCTGATGCAGTCCCTCGTTGTACCGGCGGCCATA
>JAFTKE010000126.1 GCA_017456045.1 Oscillospiraceae bacterium | reverse complement strand
GGATGCGTTGAAGTAGATGTTGTACAGGATCTCACTTTCGAAGCTGACAGTACCATAGTTCAGCTTCAAGGTAGGCTGCACCACAGTGACCTCGGTGACCACGTAGGTCAGAAGGTAGGTATCGTTACCATTGTCGATCAGTGTGAAGGTGACCTCTACCCCACCGGGGACGAACAGCTTCTCGTTGGCTCCCGTATCAGTGTTATACAGTGTCGCTGCGCTGACTTCTGTGCCTAGCCAGCCATTGGTCATGTACCAGTCTGCGTTGTCCCCGGACTTGACGCCCACATAGCTGTCCTCCTGGAACACCGCCGTAAGCTTGCCATCCACGAACTTGTACTGACCTAAGTTCTCATGATCAGCCTCACAGGCATAGTCCGCACCATCGATGTATCCAAAGAGATAATAGTCCTTCACAGGCTTGGAAGCACCACAAATGGTGCAGATATTATTGGAATAAACATGATCACTGCAAGGCTGGCCGCAGACGGCACAATCACCATCCACCCAGTTCCCATGGGTACAGCTCCTGCCACAAACAGCGCAAACGCCGCTTTCCCAGCTGTGATCACATTCCGCCCGATCATAGTTCAGGCTGATCGTCCCATCGCTGTTGACCTGCATGGTGAAGGTGATCTTGAACCCACCGGGAACGAACATCTTATCAGGAGCAGTGAGCGTAGATGCCTCATACAGCACAGCTGCCGTAGCACTCTCTCCCAGATAACCATCGGTCATGTACCACTTGTTGTTATCCGCAGTCTTGACGCCCACATAGCTATCCTGCTTGAAAGTGGCCACCACCACCCCATCCTCGAACTTGTAGATGCCCAAATTGACATAATCCTCTTCGCAGGCATAGTTGGCGCCGTCGATGTAACCAAAGAGATAATAGTCCTTGATCGGCTCCGCTTCCCCACACACCGTACAGAAGCCTGAATCGTAGTCATGCTCACAAACCGCGCCACACACACCGCACACACCGGCAGACCAAGTATGATCTCCCAGCTGGGCATCCACATAGCGATACACGGTCCGCTCCTCCACCTTCCGAACATCGGAGGCGGTGACCACATCATCGCTCCAATCGCTCCAGTCCGACCAGCGAGCATGGGTGTACTGCGCCTCATAGCTGGTATAGGAATCCTGATAAACAGGGATCGCATACCACCAGTGAGAGTCAGTACAGGCCGACGCATTGGGATATGTGACGGAGGTGTCACTGGCCACCGTCAACGTGCTGGGATCGACGGTGGTCAGATCCCCATAGAACGCATGGAACGTCGTATGAGTGTCATCATTGGTCTGGGAGGTAGTCCGATTTATCGGTCCCTCTGTGTAGGTACCACGACACCAGTGATAAAACACATGACCGATCAGAACACCGGTGCTGTCCGTCACTGTCTTGGAGGTCTCCGTCTCGGAATCTCCTCCGACGCTCAATATCCCCTTGCTGTACTTAGAATACAGTTCGTGGCTGGTATCGAACCCACTGGGCCACTCAGAAACGTATTGAGAATGCCCAGACCCACTCTTGATCCAATCCTTGCCGATCTGGGTGTAGCCCTCTACCTGAGAAGATGAGGAGGTGATCGTCTCATAGTCGGAATACCGGTACTGGGGCTTGCTCTCGATCAGGCTCTCATCGATCCCCTCCGGCATCGTCTCGCTCCACTGGGTCATCAGCTCGTCGGCGTAGACGCTGTAGCTGTCGCCGCAATCGCCGCAGATATACTCGATCCGCTCATATTCCAGGCAAGTAGCAGGATAAGACGTGGCCGCGTAGTTATGCCCAGCGGCGCTGATCGCCTGGGTATCCACATGGCTGCAGCGAGTGCAAGTACGGGAAGAAACGCCCTCAGCGGTACACGTCGGCTCCTTGGTGATGCTCCAACTGCCATATTCATGGCCGCCGGTCGCATAGACCTCCTCGATACGGCCGCAGGTGCTACAAGCGGTCACCGTATGACCATTGGTCAAACAAGTGGACGCTTCCAGCACATAAGTGGTATCCGTGTGGCTGCAGGTAGACTGCTCCACCTCCGCCGGGATCACCACAAAGAACTCGTCCTTCAATGTCAGCGTGCCGGTATTGGACTGGAGGGTGGTGGGATCCGTGGCATAATAGTTGGCATAGGAAGCGTAGAGCGTGTAGGTGTAATTCCCCACCTCCAGCGCGCCCATCCAAGTAGCATCGTCCACATCACTGTACTCCAGGACGTAGCTGTTGGAAGAGGGCGTATCGCTGGCCCCGGTGACAGGATCGCCCTTCTCTTCGAAGCCGCTGTAAATATAGCAAGCTACGGAGGTCAATTCATTATACTTGGAAGCGATCGTTCCATCCACATAGAAGGTCGCCCCCTTCACATGACCGTTGGGAGTGGAATCCCCTGTCAACGTGATGTCTGATATGTGGTCCTCTATATAAGTGACGTTTCCGGAATAGACATACCCCAAGCCGCCATCGGACGTCAAGACCTCGTACCAGTAGTTCCCATAAAGGTTCTTATAGATCCCCACAGCGGTCACTTCATCCCCAAGCGTCAGGGTCTCGATCAGCGTGGAGGCCGCATCGGTACCGGCACTGCAGGGAGCTCCCCGGACCTCTGCTCCGTCGTATGTGACCTCCAGAGTGCAATATGAAGCGTAACGTTCACACTGATCCTTGTAGTCAAGACTGAACCCTGCTTCGTTCCGGGCAGTGGTGGACTTGGCTGCGATATTGGTCAATGCGGTGGAATTGTACAGTTCGATCAAAGAACCGTCCGCATACTGCGTGCCATCGGTGCCCATCATGCCCAGCTGACGGTCCACCACATAATAGCCCTTATAAGTGCCGGTGGTAGCCCAGGTGTTATATGTACCGGAGGAGTAATCGATCCAGGAGTTCCAGGTGATGTTGCCCACGGTCTTCATGAACTGATTGAACACATTGCTGGTATCATAGCCGGAGCCGATCAGCTGACAACCGGCGGAGCGGCACCAGCCCACGCTCTTACCACCGCAGTTGTTCAGGTTGCGGGTATGGATATTGATGCCACTGGCCCCCAGCACCTGACCGTTGGGATAGTTGGAGGGAGTGTAATAACCAGAACTGACATTGACTTGGAACGCGGCATAAGGACCGGTATGGTTCCAGGTGTAGAAGGAATAGACACCATCCATCAACGTGGTGGACTGGTAGTTGCCCACATTGTAGGTACACCAATCCGGATCGTCCGGTACAGAGGAGCAATTCTCGGAGTAGAACGGGATATAGACATTGCCGCTGCTATCCAACTCCACCACGATCACCACCGCCTGGTTCCGGGTGCTGTAAAGCACATCCTGATAGGCACTGCCATCCCAGTAATTATCAGAACCGCCCTCGAACATGAACACGATGGACTGCCCATTATCCAAGGAGTTCTGCAACGTGGAATTGCTATTGAGGTGATACCGCATCATGGTATCGATATATTTCTGGGCGATGTTGTTGGAGATGAAGCTGGCACAGGTCAGTGAGCTAACGCCGCTGACGGCCTCCACCTCCACGGTGACGAAAGCAGGAAGCAGACTGACGACCAGGCAAACTGCCAACAGCATCGCCCAGGTCCGTTCCCCATGTCTGTACTTCATATGAAGCCCCCTTCCAGATCGATAGATCCCCATTTCGGGCACAGCCCTACACACTACAAATTATACAATGTACGCCCTTAAAAATCAAGGTATTTTCGTTATTTCCAACGAGACATCTGCCACTTCCAAAGCGGATCTCTCTTGCGATATTTGAGGATTATGATATACTATATCATATCTACATAGTTCGACAGGAGATAAGGATATGGACGAACAAGAAAGAAAATTCAAACAGATGACCGAGCCCCCGGTCCATTCCCTCATCTGCCGCCTGGCGATCCCCTGCATCATCAGTATGCTGGTGACCTCCTTTTACAATATGGCGGATACCTTCTTCGTGGGCATGCTGGATAGCAACGATGCCACCGCCGCCGTGGGCATCGTGTTCTCCATGATGGCTGTGATCCAGGCCGTGGGCTTCTTCTTCGGCCACGGCAGCGGCAACTACATCTCCCGGGAGCTGGGGAAGAAGAACTACGACGAAGCCAGCAACATGGCCGCCACCGGCTTCTATGCCGCTTTGGCCGCAGGCGTGCTGATCGCAGGTCTAGGTCTACTGTTCCTGGAGCCGCTGGCCTACCTGCTGGGCTCCACCTCCTCTACGCTCCAGGAGACCAAGGACTACCTGGGCGTGATCCTGCTGGGCGCCCCCTGGATGACTTCCTCTTTGGTGCTGAACAACCAGCTGCGCTACCAAGGCAGCGCCATGTACGCCATGGTGGGCATCGTATCCGGTGCGGTGCTGAACATCGCCCTGGATCCTCTTCTGATCCTCACCTTCGGTATGGGGGTCGCCGGAGCTGGCTGGGCCACGATCATCAGCCAGTTCGTCAGCTTCTGCATTTTGTACATCGGCTGCAGCAAGGGAAGCAATATCCAGATCCGTCTATCTCGTGTCAAGTTGAAGCCCTTCTACCTCCTGGAGATCGTCCAGGGCGGTCTGCCTTCTCTGGCCCGTCAGAGCCTGGCGTCTCTTGCCACCATCTGCTTGAACCACGCCGCCGGTGGCCATTCCGAAGCGGCCATCGCCGCCATGGGCATCGTCCAGCGGATCATGATGTTCGGTGCTTCCGCCATGATCGGTTTTGGCCAGGGCTTCCAGCCGGTGTGCGGCTTCAATTTCGGCGCTGGACTTTATAAACGTGTGAAGGATGGCTTCTGGTTCTGTGTGAAATACTCTCTTGGCTTCCTGATCGCCATCAGTGCCTTGGTGTTCCTGTTCGCGCCCCAGCTCATATCCTTCTTCCGTAACGACCCAGACGTGATCAGCTGTGGCGCGGCAGCGCTGCGGTTCCAGTGCCTGACCTTCCCGGCCCAAAGCTGGATCGTCATGAGCAATATGATGGAGCAATCCATCCGCCGCACCATCCCCGCCACCTTCCTGGCCACTGCGAGACAAGGCGTCTTCTTCATCCCGGCCGTCCTGATCCTGAGCCACACCATCGGCCTTCTGGGCATCCAAATGTCCCAAGCCGTAGCCGACCTCTGCACCCTCCTATGCGCTATCCCGATCCACATCCACGTCCTTCGAACCATGGAGGACTAACACAGGGGACGGTTCTGTGTGTGGTATCACACACAGAACCGTCCCCTGTGTTATGTTTGCATTTTTATGCTTTCATTTAGAACTGATTATAAATGAACTGGGACTGATCGAACCCGATGCCATAAGCACCGAAGATCAAAATGGCCACCAGCAGCAGCCCCATGGCCCCATAGAACAGCCAGGAGCGCCGATACAGCCTATCCCGCACAGACCCATGGCTGCGCTTATACAGGCTCACCATCAGCACCACGCCAAGGCATACCGCCAGCAGCACATAGTCCGCCACGCTCAGCCCCAAACCCAGCAGCGACCCATCGGTGAAGACCTTTAGATCGAACCGGGTGAACATGCTCCCCACCTTTTGGAAGGTCAGGGGCACATCACGGTAGCAGTCGAACATCCGGATCATGCTCATGAGCAGGAAAGTCCGC
>JAFTKE010000125.1 GCA_017456045.1 Oscillospiraceae bacterium | reverse complement strand
CTTGTTCTTGGGCAGGCTCTTGGTGGCACCCAGGTCCACGATCGTACCGGCGGCCACCTTCAGATAGCCCAGCTCCTGGGCGACCTTCAGCATATTCTCCATGCTGCGGCCGGTGACGGCCACCTTGCGGCCGTAGCGCTGGGCGGTGCTGAGGACGGCCTGGATCCGGTGCATATTGGAGGCGAAGGTGGTGACGATGATCCGTTGGTCGCAGTTTTTGAACTGGCGGTCCAGACCCTCGGCCACGGTGGTCTCGCTGGGAGTGTAGCCGGCACGCTCCACGTTGGTGGAGTCCGCCAGCAGGGCCAGGACACCGTCGTTGCCCAGCTGGCCAAAGCGGGCCAGGTCGATCATGCCGTCCTTCGCGGTGGGGTCGATCTTGAAATCGCCGGTGAACACCACGGTGCCCACGGGGGTGCGGATGGCGAAGGCCACCGCGTCGGCGATGGAATGGTTCACATGGATGAATTCCACGGTGAAACAGCCGGCCTTGACCACGTCGCCGGGCTTGTGGGTGTGCAGCTTGACGGCACCGGCCAGACCGTGCTCCTCCAGCTTCAGCTTGATCAGCCCGTTGGTCATGGCGGTGCCATGGATGGGGCAGTTCACCTGCTGCATACAGTAGGGGATGGAACCGATGTGGTCCTCGTGCCCGTGGGTGATGAACATTCCCCGCAGCTTCTTCTGGTTGGCCACCAGGTAGGAAAAGTCCGGGATCACCAGGTCCACGCCGTACATATCCTCGTCCGGGAAGCTGACGCCGCAGTCCACCACGATCATGTCCTTGCCGTATTCCAGCACGGTGATGTTCTTGCCGATCTCGTCCAGGCCACCCAGAGGGATGATCTTCAATTTTTCTGCCAAATGATTAACTCCTTTCGAATTTAGACGCAACAAAAGCAGGCAACCGCATCTCCTACCCTTGGCCCTGTATCGCCGCGGGTGCGGAGGAACGCCTGCTTGTATGTGTGGTTTCGTGTGTGGAGCATCAAGCTCCAAGTCGCCCGGGGCTGCCCACCCGGCGCGTACTGGTAGTATTATACCACCCTTTTTGGGAAAAGTACACCATAATTTTTCGGGTGGATCCGCCGGAAATTTTGGGGCGACAGCCTTGTTTTTCATGAATTTATGCAAATACTGGTTGCGTTGAGGCGGCAAGTTTGCTATAATGATAAAGATATAGTGGGTGACCATGCCGATGGGATAGAAGCGTGGTATCCGCGTTCAGATCGATGAAAAGGGGGCGGGTCTATGAATAAGAAGATGTCACGGCTGGTCCAGCCCGGGACGGGTTGGTCGTTCTTCGTGCTGGGGTTCTTCTGTGTCATGGCGCTGCTGCTGGGCCATTATACTCTGGCCATCGTGGAAGCGGTGGTGACGGTGATCTATCTGGCATTCTTTCTGGCTATGCGCTCCCGTCACAAGAAGGAAGTCCAGGACTTCATCCAAAATACCTTCAATACCCTCGATGAGACCAAGAAAGCGGAAAGCCCCTTCCCCATGGCCCTGATCCGGCTGGTGGACGGGGGCATCATCTGGGGCAACGAGCGGTTCTCTGCCATCACCGGTTTCCGGGAGAAGATGTATGAGCAGCGGCTGGCGGATGTGATCCCCAGCCTCTCCACCGATTGGCTGGTATCCGGGAAAAGTGAATATCCCCACGATGTGACGGTGGGAGCCCGGCGGTTCCGCGTATATGGCACCACTGCCCGGGCGGAAGGGCCGGGGGCCAACATGATGGGGATGCTGTATTTCACGGATCTGACGGAGCTGTATCAGGTGCGGGACGAGTATATCCGGTCCCGTCCTGTGGTGTCCATCATCCTGGTGGACAATTATGAAGAGCTGACCATGAACCTTTCGGAGAGCGCTATCTCCACCATGAACGCGGAGATCAATGATGTGATCACCAAGTGGACCGAGGATTATCGGGGCATGCTGCGGAAATTGGAGCGGAACCGGTATCTGTTCGTGTTCGAGAAGCGGTATCTGGAGGTGGCGGAGAAGGAGAAGTTCACCCTGATCGAGGACATCCACCAGGTGGTCAACCCCATGGGGCTGGCGGCTTCGATCTCCTTTGGACTGGGTGTTGACGGTGCCAGCTTCGATGAAAGCTACAATTTCGCTGCCCTGTCCATCGAGATGGCTCTGAGCCGTGGCGGTGACCAGGCGGTGATCAAGGACCGGCTGAACTTCACTTTCTACGGCGGCCGGGCCAAAGAGGCGGACCGGCGCAGCAAGGTGCGCTCCCGTGTCACCGCCAACTCTATGATGGAGCTGATCGGTCAAAGCAGTCAGGTGTTCGTCATGGGCCACAAGAATGCGGACCTGGACGCGGTGGGCGCCGCGGTGGGCATCTGCTGTATGTGCCGGAAGAAGGGCAAGAAGGCCTATATCGTGATCGACCGGGAACACAACGCTGCGGGGAGGCTGCTGGAAGAGGTGGCCCAGACACCGGAGTATCGGGATACCCTGATCTCCGGGCAGGACGCGCTGCTGCTGTGTGACAACCGGTCCACCCTGATCGTGGTGGATACCAACCGCCCGGATCAGGTGGAGAGCAAGGCACTGCTGGAGGCGATCAGCCGGGTGTGCGTGGTGGATCATCACCGCAGAGCGGCGGATTATATCGAATCTGTGGTGGTCAACCTCCACGAGCCTTATGCGTCCTCCGCTTCCGAGTTGGTGACGGAGCTGCTGCAATACTCCGTGGAGAAGCCGGATGTGCTGCCGATCGAGGCTAAGTGCCTGCTGGCGGGCATCTTCCTGGATACCAAGAGCTTCAATGTCCGCACCGGTGAGCGTACCTTCGAGGCAGCGGCGGTACTCAAGCGGATGGGTGCCGATACGGTGGAGGTCAAGAAGCTGCTGCAAAGCGACTTCCAGGAGACCATGTCCAGATATCAGATCATGAAGGCCGCAAGGCTATACCGGCAGGAGATCGCCATCGCCGCTCTGAACACCGGGACCACCCGGCCTTTGGCGGCCCAGGCGGCAGACGAGCTGCTGAACATCTCCGGCATCACCGCTTCCTTCGTGCTGTATCCCCAGGATGATCAGGTGATCATCTCTGCCCGGTCCATCGGTAAGGCCAACGTGCAGATGATCCTGGAGCCCATGGGCGGCGGCGGTAACACCGCCACGGCAGGCGCGCAGGTCGAGGGGGATTCCGTCAAGGATGTGCTGGATCAGCTGGTGAGTTCCATCGATAAGTATTACGAAGGCTGATATCGCGGGCGGTGTCCGGATGGTCCGCTCGTGTGTAGGGAAAGGGCATGGTCAGAAGAGGAAGGATCGCCCCCGGCGATCGCCAATTCTGGTTCGCTGCGCGACGCACCGCCCTTTCCGCCGCAGATCCTTTAGGATCTGCGGGAAATGTTGCGTTTTATGTGCGCTTGCAGTCGCAAGCGCACCGGAAAGGGCATGCCCTTTCCCTACGTCATCCGGGTGGATGAATATTTCGATAAGGAGAAACGTTATGAAAGTTATTTTGTTGCAGGATGTCAAGGGCAAGGGCAAGAAGGGCCAGATGATCGAGGTGTCGGACGGCTACGCCCGGAATTTCATGCTGCCCAAGAAGATGGCCATCGAGGCGACCCCTGATGCCATCAATACCATGAAGATGAACGATAAGGCCACCCAGGAGCGGATCGCCCGGGAGAAGGCCGAGGCTCTGGCTATCTCCAAGCAGCTGCGGGAGATGACCTTGACCGTGCAGTGCAGAGGCGGCGGCAATGGGCGGCTGTTCGGGTCTGTGACCAACCAGGAGATCGCGGACGCTCTGGCGAAGTCCGCCGGGATCAAGCTGGATAAGCGGAAGATCGTGATCTCGGACACCATCAAGAACGTGGGCACCTACACCGTCACCTGCAAGCTGGGCTATGAGATCTCCGCACCGCTGACGGTGAAGATCGAGGAAGCGTGATCTGATCTTTTCATAGGGGTATTCGATCGCTCGGTCGAAAGAGAAGCATCCGGACGACCGATGGTCGCCCCTACGGTGTGATCATTGAGGAAGGGAGAGTTTCACATGGATGAAGAACTGCTGAGTCGGCAGCCGCCCCATTCGTTGGAAGCGGAGCAGGCGGTGTTGGGGTCGATATTGATCGACAGCCGCTGTGTGGCGGATGTGATCGGCCTGGTGAAGGCGGAGGATTTCCACCTCCAGCAGAACAAGGATATCTTTGCCACGATCTACACCATGTTCAACTACTCCCAAGCCATCGACCCGGTGACGGTGCTGAACAAGATGAAGGAGCTGGGCGTCCATCGGGACGATTCCAGAGACTACATCCTCCAGTTGATGCAGATCACGCCCACTGCGGCAAATGTGGTCCGGTACGCGAACATCGTGCGGGATATGGCGATGCTGCGGGGGTTGGCCCAGGCGGGCACCGATATCACCGAGACGGTGTATGCCCAGGTGGGGACACCGGCGGAGATGCTGGAAAGCGCCGAGAAGAAGATCTATGCTCTGCGCAAGGGCGAGCGGGGAGATTCTCTGGAGCATATCGGAACGATCCTCCATAAGGTCTTCGACCGGTTGGATGAGCTGAGCCGTTCTGACTCGCTGATCCCTGGTCTGTCCACAGGTCTGCGGGATCTGGATATGAAGATCAACGGTCTGAACAAGTCGGATCTGCTGCTGATCGCGGCGAGACCCGCCATGGGCAAGACCTCCTTCGCTCTGAACATCGGGCTGAACGTGGCGAAAAAGTATGATAAGACTGTGGCCTTCTTCTCCCTGGAGATGTCCCGGGAGCAGCTGGCTATGCGACTGCTGTCCGGCGAGAGCTTCGTGGACAGCCAGAAGATGCAGACGGGAAAGCTCACCGAGGAGGAGTGGGAGCGGCTGTGTAACGCTTCCGTGGCGTTGAGCCAGACCGATATCCGGTGTGACGATAATCCCGCTGTCACGGTGGCGGAGATGAACGCCAAGCTGCGCCGGGTGGAGGATCTGGGGCTGGTGATCATCGACTACCTCCAGCTGATGACCGGCTCCGGCTATGGAAAGTCCAGCGAGAACCGTGTACAGGTGGTGGGCGAGATCTCCCGTTCCCTGAAGATCATGGCTAAGGAGCTGAACGTGCCGGTGATCTGTCTGAGCCAGCTGAGCCGTGCGGTGGAGAGCCGTACAGACAAGCGGCCGATCATGTCGGATCTGCGTGAATCCGGTGCCATCGAGCAGGACGCGGACGCGATCTTGTTCCTTTACCGTGATGATTACTATAATCCCAATTCTGAAGAGAAGAACGTGGCTGAGTGCATCGTGTCCAAAAACCGTCATGGCGAGACGGGCACGGTGAAGCTCCAGTGGCTGCCTCAGTTCACCACCTTCGCCGATCGGGAGTGGAAGCATGCTGAATAAGCTGCTGTCTTTCATCCGGCGATATGATATGATCCATCCTGGGGATACGGTGATCTGTGCCGTGTCCGGTGGAGCGGATTCGGTGGCGCTGCTGCTGGCCCTGTATCTGCTGCGCCAGAAGCTGGGGATCTGCCTGGAGGCGGCCCATTTCGACCATCAGCTCCGGGGCACGGAGTCCGATGGGGACGCGGCGTTCGTCCGGGAGCTGTGTGAGCGGTTCGACATCCCCCTCCACATGGGGCGGGGGCAGGTGGTCGCCGGAGAAAAGGGACTGGAGGCCGCTGCCCGGGATGCCCGGTATGCCTTTTTGCAGGGGCTGCCTGGGAAGATCGCCACCGCCCACACCGCCGACGACAACGCCGAGACGGTGCTGATGCATCTGGTGCGGGGCACCGGGCTGAAGGGCCTGGGTGCGATCGCGCCGGTCCGGGGGCAGATCATCCGGCCCATGCTGACGGTCACCCGGGATGAGGTGCTGGGATTTTTAGAGGGATACTGCCTCCCACACCGGGAGGACAGCTCCAACGAGTCGGACCGGTTCCTTAGGAATCGGATCCGCCATCACGTGATGCCTCTGCTGCGGCAGGAGAACCCGAAGCTGGCGGAGAACCTGTCCCAGATGGCCCTGCGGCTGCGGCAGGATGAAGACCTTTTGTCGGATCTGGCCCAGGTGGATGGTCCCCTGGAGATCGAGACGCTGCGGGCCATGCCTGAGGCCCAACGCAGTCGGGTGCTGGAGCGGTGCCTGAAGCAGGGCGGCGTCCGGGAGCCGGAGGCGGAGCATATCGCCCTGGCTGACGCGGTGGTATTTTCAGAAAAGCCCTCCGCCAAGGCCCGTTTCCCCGGTGGGATCATCTTGGGGCGGTGCTATGGCAGATTGCAGATCCAGGAAGAGCCGGAGCCTTTGGAGCCGGTGGACCTTGCGTGCCCCGGATCGACCCAGATCCCTCAGCTGGGACTGACAGTGCTTTGCGAGCCGGCGGAGCGGACTGTGGATGAAAAAGACTGCTTCACCGTGGATGTCCACGGGAAGCTGACCCTGCGCTGCAGAGCGTCGGGGGATAGGATCCGCCGCAGTGGCGGGACCAAAACATTGAAAAAGCTGTTCATCGACCGAAAGATCCCAGCCGATCAGAGGTGCCGTGTGCCGGTGCTGTGTGATGAGGAGGGCGTCGTCGGGGTGTATGGCATCGGTGCGGACTTAGACCGGATCGCCCCAGTTTGGCAGATCCGATTTATAAAAACAGAAAGTTGAGGAGCACATAATGGATAGAGATATCAAAGAGGTACTGCTGACCGAAGCGCAGATCCAGGCCCGGATCGCGGAGATGGGTGAGGAGTTGACCCGGGAGTACGCGGATAAGTATCCCGTGGTCGTGGGCGTCCTGAAGGGCGTAGTGGTGTTCTATGCTGATATGGTCCGGCAGATAAAGGTCCCTTGTGAGATGGATTTCATGGCGATCTCCTCCTACAGCGGCACCAATTCCACCGGAAAGGCCGTGGTGAAGAAGGATATAAGCGCAGATATCAAGGGCCGCCATGTGCTGATCCTGGAGGATATCTACGATACCGGCAATTCCCTCAGCTTCACCTATGACTATCTGATGGAGAAAGAGCCTGCGTCTATCAAGATCTGCACCCTGCTGGATAAACCTGCCCGTCGGAAGCCCGGTATCACGTTGAAGCCGGACTATGTGGGCTTTACGATCCCTGATGCCTTCGTGGTGGGCTATGGCCTGGATTTCGACGAGAAGTATCGCAACCTGCCCTATGTGGGCATCCTGAAGCCGGAGGCTTACAGTAAGTAAGGAGACGTTGTCATTTGAAGAGTAAGAAAACACTGGTCATCCTCTTTTATATCGCACTGCTGGTGCTGGTATTCTCCTTCATCATGGGGATGTTCGGCTTCGGCGATGAGCTGACGGATTCGGAGCTGACACAGCTGTTCCAGGACGGACAGGTCAAGCGCTTCGTGGTGGAGGATGGATCTATCACCCTGGATCTCCATGAGAAATACAAGGGGAAGACCGAATATACTGCGAAGCTGGCGGATGTGGAGGCGTTCCGCGCCGAGATGTGGGACACCATCCAGGCCCAGACCGCGGACGGGACCCTGGAGAGCTATGACTTCAAGCCTCAGAACGAACCCAGTGCCTTCGATCTGGTGCTGCCCCTGCTGATCGTGGGGGCCGTCCTTCTGATCGTGTGGGCGATCTTCGTGGGGCGCGCCAACAGTGGCGGTGGGCTGAACAATTTCGGCAAGGCACGCACTGTTTTGGGCGTCCCGGATGGGAAGAAGGTCACCTTCGATGATGTGGCGGGTGCCGACGAGGAGAAGGAAGAGCTGCAGGAAGTGGTGGATTTCCTCCGCGATCCTGACAAGTACACCAAGATCGGTGCCCGGATCCCCCATGGTCTGCTGCTGGTGGGCCCTCCCGGTACCGGTAAGACGCTGTTGGCCCGTGCCGTGGCGGGAGAGGCGGACGTGCAGTTCCTGTCGATCTCCGGCTCCGATTTCGTGGAGCTGTATGTGGGCGTGGGCGCCAGCCGTGTCCGAGACCTGTTCGATCAGGCGAAGAAGATCGCGCCTGCGATCATCTTCATCGATGAGATCGACGCGGTGGGCCGCAAGCGTGGCTCCGGTCTGGGTGGCGGGCATGATGAGAAGGAGCAGACCCTGAACCAGCTGCTGGTGGAGATGGACGGCTTCGGCCGGACGGAGGGCGTGATCGTCCTTGCCGCCACCAACCGTCCCGATATCTTAGATCCCGCTCTGCTGCGTCCCGGTCGGTTCGATCGGCAGATCCATGTGGGCGTGCCGGATGCCAAGGGCCGTGAGGCGGTGCTGAAGGTCCATGCCAAGAATAAGAAGCTGGATGCGGACGTGGATCTGAAGAGCGTGGCGCTGGCTACCACCGGCTTCACTGGGGCGGATCTTAGTAACCTTCTGAACGAAGCGGCGATCATGGCAGCCAAGGACGACCGTCCCGCGCTGAACATGGAGGATCTGAACGAGGCCATGATGAAGATCACTGCCGGGCCTGAGAAGCGCAGCCGGGTGCGGCTGGAGCGGGATCAGAAGATCACTGCCGTCCACGAGGCGGGCCATGCGGTGGCCATGTATCGGCTGCCCACCTGCGATCCGGTGCGGCACATCTCCATCATCCCCCGTGGCCAGAGCCTGGGCGCTACCTGGAGCACTCCCAAGGAGGATACGGCCCACCTGACCCGCAACGAGATGTACGAGAAGATCGTCAGTCTTCTGGGCGGACGGGTGGCGGAGGATCTGTTCATCGGGGACATCTCCACCGGTGCTTCCAACGACATCGACCGGGCCTCTAAGCTGGCCCGTGATATGGTGGCTCGGTACGGTATGTGCGAGAAGCTGGGTACCGTGTCCTATCTGGATGGCGGCGAGGTGTTCATCGGCCGGGATTACCAGACCACCAAGAGCTATTCTGAGAAGGTGGCGGGGACGATCGACGATGAGGTGAAGATCCTGGTCGATAAGGCTTACGCCCACTGTAAGCAGATCCTCACGGAAGACAAGGAGAAGATGAAAGAGGTGGTCTCGTTCCTGCTGGAGCATGAGACCATGTCCGGGGCTCAGTTCGCTGCCTGTATGGCGGGGGAGGAGATCCAGGAAAGGTCTTCGACTTCGTTGTTCGATGTGACAGAGTGATGGATGGACGAGGGCGTGTTGCAAAATGCAACACGCCCTCGCAGACTGTCAAAAAAGTGGTTTTGCGGCGAAGCCGCTCCCTTCCTCCGGGGGCGGTGCGTCGCGCAGCGAATCAAGATCCTAATGATCGCCGGTGGCGATCATACCACAATTTATTAGGTGGGCCGGCGAAGCCGGGTCGGAAGGGGAACGGCGAAGGGCGGAAGTTTGCAAAAAGCCTAAAAAGCAGGAGATAACATAACATTTCTGCCCGCATTCCCCTTCAGTCAGAAATGCCCGTTCCGGTCATTTCTGACAGCTTCCCCCCGGGGGAAGCCAAG
>JAFTKE010000124.1 GCA_017456045.1 Oscillospiraceae bacterium | reverse complement strand
GACCTTGTCCAGGGCGTAGATCATCTCGATGATCCCGTCCAGGATCCGCTTGGGAAGCACCAGGCTCAGATCGCCGGGGGTGGCGTTGAGGGTGGGGGTGATGAAGGCCTCCTCGATGCGGCTGGGGGTGGAGCGGCGGCCGCGGATCAGGTCGCCGAACCGCTGGACGATCACGCCGCCACCCAGCATATTGCTTAGGCGGGCGATGGATTCGCCGTAGCCATTGGAGTCCTTGAAGGGCTCAGAGAAGTGCTTGGCCACCAGCAGAGCGAAGTTGGTGTTCTCTGTCTGACGGGCAGGGTCCTCGTAGCTATGGCCGTTGACGGTGATGATGCCGTTGGTGTTCTCGTTGACCACAGCGCCCTTGGGATTCATGCAGAAGGTACGGACCTTGTCGCCGTATTTTTCTGTGCGGTAGACGATCTTGCTTTCGTAAAGCTCATCGGTCAGATGGGCGAAGACCGCGGCGGGCAGCTCCACACGGACACCGATGTCCACCCGGTTGGACTTGGTGGGGATGGCGAGATCTCGGCACACCGTCTCCATCCATTTGCTTCCGCTGCGGCCCACGGAGATGATGCAGGTGGGGCAACGGTAGGTGGCATCCTTGCAGCGGATCTCGTAGCCCTCTTCCAGGGCGGCTACCGACAGGACAGGGGTGTCGAAGAAGAATTGGACTTTGTCCTTCAGGTAGGCGTAAAGGTTCTCCAGGACCACATAGTTGATGTCCGTGCCCAAATGGCGGACAGAGGCATCCAGCAAGTGCAGGTCGTTTTGGATGCACAGGGTCTTGAACCGGGTTCCGGCGGTGGAATACAGCTTCGTGCCTTCGCCGCCGTAGCGCATATTGATGTCATCCACATAGCGCATCAGCTCCAGGGCCTGCTTCTTGCCGATGTATTCATACAGGGTGCCGCCGAAATCGTTGGTGATGTTATATTTGCCATCGGAGAAGGCACCGGCGCCGCCGAAGCCGCTCATGATGCTGCAGCTTTTGCAGCCGATGCAGTTTTTGATCTTCTCGCCGTCGATGGGGCAGCGGCGTTTGTCCAGGGCGTGGCCAGACTCGAACACGGCCACCTTCAGCTCCGGACGGTGCTGCATCAGCTCATAGGCGGCGAAGATCCCACCGGGACCCGCGCCGATGATGATCACATCGTATCTCATCTTGATCTTTTCCTCCCCGTTATCCATGTCGTCGTCCAACAGTGCGTTCACAGGTACATCCAGGACCTGAGCCAGCCGCAGCAGCATCTCGGCATCGGGGACCGAGGTCCCTTTCTCCCATTTGGAGACCGTCTGTCTAACTACGTTCAGCGCTGTTGCCAGGTCTTCTTGTGAAAGGCGCTTTCCTTTTCGAGCTTGTTTCAATCTGTCACAAAGCATGGTTTGGCCCCCTTTCGTTCTATCCTATTATACGGCGGGAAGTGTGCGGTATCAAGCAACGGATGTTAACATTTTGGGGGAAGGGGCGGTTTGGTGCTTGCCGCTGTAACGTTCTGAGGACCCTTGGAAGGTGGTACATTCCTCACAGATCTGCCAGGTGCCGTCTACTTCGTGGAGGATCACCTGGTATGAGTGGCCTGCTGCCAGGAAGCCGTAGGTCAAAGTCCGGGTCTGGACGCCGTTGGAAGTGGAGGTGGAGGAAGAATACTGGTTGAATACTATTTGGGCGGGGTCAGCCCCTTGGTCGCGGAAGGCTTCGCTGGAGACCAGATAGTCATAGGCCAGCTTGTATTCCGGGGTGTCCTTTTGGGCCTCCAGGAGAAGGAAGACTGCGCAGATCAGGATGATCATGAAGAGCAAGACGATGGCCAAGATGGTGATCACGGTCCGCCGGGTCTTGTGCTTTGCGACCGGGGACTGGCGGCGTTCCTCCATGGCGGAGGCGGACAGGACGGCGGTATGGGCCACACGGTCGCCGATGGTCTGCCCGGTGACCAACAGCAGGACGGTATCGATCGGGTATAGGAAGAAGAACAGGGACCGCTTGATCCGCCTGCCGGTGGCGGGGATCTCCATGGTGGTCTGATCGCAGACGTACAGTTTCATGATCCGTTTGCCTATGCTGCGACCTCTGGGAACGTCCCGGAGAAGTACGGCGGCGAAGGGGGCTAATATCAGCAAAAGGAAGAGGAACACCACAGGGGCCTGGGGCTGTCCGATCATGTCCTTCAAAAAGAAAGCGATGATGACAGAGGGGAGAAAGGACGGGTTCCAGTCGATGAGGAAGGCTGCGATACGCTTGAAACGGTCGGACATAAGATCACTCCTTTTCTTTTGAGGTGTTTTGAGTTTAGTATAGCACAAATTGTTATATTATCAAGGGCCGTTATTGTAATTGAGGGTGGATCATGCTATATTGGATCTAACTGTATGTGGAGGGGAAGTGTATGGTCCAGCATCTATTGGTTCAAAATAAGGGGAAGCTCTTTTTGCTTGTACGGTATCCGGATCGGTTCCATATCATCAGAGTGGGGCCGAAGCTGGATGACCGAAATGAGGATCGGATCCTTTCGGGCGGTTGCAGCGATGCGGTGATCCATGAGATGGGGCTGGACTGTGAGACCGTTATGACGGATACATTGATCAGTGTGGCGGTGGGCGGATGCCTTGCAGGGGATACCATCATTTTGCACGCCAAGGAGCGTCGCAGACAGTACCAGCTTTCTGATGACTACGAAGAAGCGGAACTGGATGGGGTGTTCGCAGGAGTGAAGCGGACCAAGCCTCCAAAACAGAAGAAAAGCTCCCGCAAAGCTGACTGGCGGGAGGAGATGCAGGATCCCAAAATGCAAAAACTCATGGGACTGGTGGGGGATGGATCGATCATCGCCGGAGCGGTGTGCTTCCTGGGGACAGGCTTTTTCGGGAGGATGGACCGGTTTTGGACGCTGGCTTGTCTAGTGGTCATGGCGGTGTCCTTCGGTGTGTATCTCAGATATCCTCAGTATTTCTCCATCATGGGGAAACGGGCCTATAAAGAGGCGGGATACCGGGCGAAGGTCACGCAGCTGGATCTGGCGATCATACTGCCTGCGTGTATGTTGACAGTTCGCAGTATTTGGGATCACTATTATCCTAACTGGACTCATTTCTGGATCATCAGCGGCATCGTTGGCGTTGGTAGTAGTATCTTCCTCTATTTCTTCTCCCGGGAGATCCGGGAGAACATAGACATGATGGTGGTCGTGACGCTGGTGGCTGTGTTTTTATCCCTCGGGATCGTTGGACAGGTCAATCATTTGGCGAATCTCCATGGGGAGCCTGTGACGTGTCGTGTGGTCGAGACGAAAAAGATCGATGGAGGGAAAAGAGACCGATATGTATGCACCGTGGCGATGCCCTCCGGAGAGGAGATCGAACTCCCGATGGGAGTATCCACATACCGGCATACGAAGCCCGGCGATGAGGTACAGGTCTACCTGGGCCAGGGGGCTTTGGGGCTTGAGTATGGTTATCTCGTGGATGAGGACTGAGATGGAAAAGCACCTGATGCCGTCGGGCGTCAGGTGCTGTTTGGATCATTGTGTACGAGGTGGATCAATACATCATATCGATGTTTTCGATGCCACAGGATAAGCACCAGGCTGCATCCGGTGGATTTGGCTGGCCACAGAATTGGCAAGTCCATTCTACGCCCCAACGTTGGATATAGATGGGCGTCTTTTTGAAAGCAGCGGCATTCTCCTCCAAGTGTGGATAGGTGACTTGGTGAAGAGAGGAACAACCATCGAACACGCCGATCGGAAGGTGAGCGACACGGTCGGGAATGGTGATGCTCGTCAGGTTGATGCAGTTTTCAAAAGCGTATTCATCGATATGTTCTACGGTATCAGGGATGATTATCTGGGACAGACTGGTACAACCGGAAAAAGCACATTGCTCGATGACCTCCACGCCACGGGGGATCGTGACACTTCTCAGCCTGTCAAGACCGGAAAAAGCATTTGCTCCGATAACCACGACACCTTCCGGGATAACGGCATCAACGGATGCGCCTCGGTATTTGATCAAACGACCGACACGGATATCATAGTCGGTGGAAGCGCCAGTGTAAACATTGACCACATCCGCATTTATATGATTATGATTCGTGATGTTGTAATTATTTATGGCTTTTTCCACGATGAAAGCGGAGCCGCAAAACTCACATATCGCAGCATCTTTGCTGGCATCTACAGTAAGGGCTGCACCACAGTTGGTACATTTTGCATTTACAAGGGGCATGGGAAGACCTCCTTTGATATCGTCTGATATATCTAGGGCCGATAACGACTTACCTATCTCAAGTATAGCAAATGAGATCATTGATTTCAAGAACGATATTGGATCCGATGTCGGATCCAGGTAGGAACTGCCAGCAGGGAATGTCACTGGCCGTAAGGCGAATATAACAGCAAAAACACCTGATGCAAAGCATCAGGTGTTTTTGCTGGTGGGGGAGGACGGATTCGAACCATCGAAGCGATACGCAGCAGATTTACAGTCTGTCCCCTTTGGCCACTCGGGAACTCCCCCATATTTAACTGGCTCGATTGGAGCCGGTAGACGGACTCGTTAGAAAAGGTGACGACCAGTTTTTGAACTGGTCGTTCGATTTGCCACCGGCAAATCGAATCTGACTTTCGAGTCCAATGAACATTAGGCTCAGGCTGGAGCCGGTAGACGGACTCGAACCCCCGACCTACTGATTACAAATCAGTTGCTCTACCAACTGAGCTATACCGGCGTCTCGAACCGAACACGCTTATTATAGCACGGGATCTCGAAATGTCAAGCATTATTTTCGGAAATCCTGAAATTTGTTTTGACGGGCGGGGAGCGTAACTTATCGTTTAGCGTAGGACTGACACACTGGCGCGGCAGCGCCTATGCCT
>JAFTKE010000123.1 GCA_017456045.1 Oscillospiraceae bacterium | reverse complement strand
CCCCGGAAATGAAGCATCTGGATTTAAAGCCCGTGGGGCGGCTGGACAAGGCTACGGAAGGTCTGCTTGATCGGTAAGACTAGATAGTACGATGCGATACTATGGGCATCGGGCGTTATTAGGAGGCAAGAGGATGGAAAGGAACCTTCCTCGACTCGTACGGGCGTTGGCCTATCTGACCCATTGCGCGCTCCATGGAAAAACGGCGGAGGCCGGGAGGCTGGAGGGCGTGGACTTGGGTCGGGTGCTGATCCTGGCTCAGGAGCAATCTATGGTGGCTATGGCTGCGTGGGCGCTGGACGGGCTGCTTCCGAAGGAGCAGATGGCTCCCTGGAAGGAAGCCAGAGAGCGGGCGCTGCGGCGAAACCTTCTGCTGGACATGGAGCGCAGGCAGATCTGTGCGGTCATGGAGCAGAAGGGCATCTGGTATATGCCCCTGAAGGGCAGCGTCCTGAAGGATCTTTATCCCAGGATGGAGATGCGGCAGATGACCGATCAGGACATCCTGTTCGATACCTCCCGGCGCGCGGAGATGAGAGAGTACATGCTGGCCAGGGGCTATGATCCCAAGGGCCACAGCGATACCCATCACGACATCTACCACAAAGATCCGGTGTATAACATCGAGCTGCATCATACCCTGTTCGAGAAGTGCTGCGAGCTGCAGCTGGTGGATTACTATGCGGACGTGACGGATCGGATGATCCCGGACGCGCCGGGGTCCTTTGGGCGTCATTTCAGCGATGAGGACTTTTATCTATACCTCATGGCCCATGCCTACAAGCATTACACCGATCATGGTGTTGGACTGCGGTCCATCGTGGACGTGTTCGTGTATGAGCGGGCCAAGCCGGAGCTGGACTGGGCCTATGTGGAGCAGGAGAGCCGGAAGCTGGGGATGGCGGAGTACGAGAAGTGCTGCCGCAGTGTGGCCCGGAAGCTGTTCGGGGCGGAGGATGTCCAGCCGCTGGATCAGCAGGAATGGGAAATGGTGAAGTTCTGCTACGCCTCCGGTACCCATGGCAATGAGCATGGCTTCATCGATCATGAGCTGGAAAAGCTGGGTGATGGCAAGAAGACTGGGTTCGGCGCCAAGATGAAGTATCTGTGGCGGCGGCTGTTCCCCAGCGCCCAGTGGATGAAGCAGAAGGACAAGCGTTTGCGCAAGCACCCCTGGCTGTTGCCCTTCGCCTGGATCGCCCGGCTGTTCCGGGGCGTGTTCAAGAAGGGCGGGCATACGGCGAAGGAACTGAAGTATGTGATGGATAAGGACGGAGGCAAGTGAGGCCCTGATGGTAGATATACTACCGCGTGCACTTGCGAAGCAAGTGCACCGGCGAGGGCATGCCCTCGCCCTACACTGGATCGGTCTCATTGCCTGCGCGGGGATAGTTGGAATATAAGGTTTGGTCATTGGATGGAAAAGTTTATCGATATACACTGCCATATCCTACACGGTGTGGACGATGGAGCGAAGGGGCTTGAAGAGGCGGTGGAGCTGCTCAAGATCGCTCAGGAAGACGGTACCGGGACAGTGGTGCTGACGCCCCATTACCGGGGACGCTTCCGCCAGAATACGCCCCAGCAGCTGCGTGAGGCATTGGAGGCCCTGCGGCAGGCTGCTCCGGAGGGGATGACGCTCCATTTGGGAAACGAAGTGGCATATGAGAAGGACGTTACGGAGAAGCTGACGGAAGGTCGGGTGCTGAGCCTGGCGGGTAGCCGGTATGTGCTGCTGGAGTTCGGCGTGGACACCACTGGGTTCCAGGCCATGGATGCGGTCCTGGAGCTGATCGGCGGCGGCTTCGTGCCGGTGATCGCCCATGCGGAGCGATATCCCGCGTTCCAGAGGGACAAGCAGCTGACGGAAGCGGTGCTGGCCGCCGGGGCGCTGATCCAGATCAACGCGGATAGCGTGATGGGGAAGTGCGGCTTCGGTGTGAAGCGGTTCTGCCACTGGCTTTTGAAGGGACGTCGGGCCCATTTCGTGGCCTCCGACGCCCATGACCGGGAAGATCGTCCCCCGAAGCTGGGGGAGTGCTTCCGATATATCTGTAAAAAATACGGTGAAGATTATGCCGCCGCACTGTTCCGGGAGAATGCCCGGGTGGTGCTGACGGAAGGCTGACAGAGGTTGAGAGGATAAGACATGGACAGCGTGGCAGTGGAAAAAATGGAAGATACGGTACAGTCCCAGGTGGTCGCTGTCCCGAAGGCCAGTTGGTGGTATCGGTTTTGGAAACGTGGGTTCGATCTGGTGGCTTCGCTGCTGGCCAGCTTCCTGCTGCTGATCCCTATGGTGGTGATCGGACTGATGGTGGCGCTGAAGGACTTCGGTTCCCCCTTCTTCATCCAGAAGCGGGTGGGGCAGGATGGGAAGATGCTGCGGCTGTTCAAATTCCGCAGCATGAAGAAGAATGCTGACCATCTGGAGGAGATGCTGACGCCGGAACAGCTGGAGGAGTATCACCGGGAGTATAAGCTGGACGACGATCCCAGACTGTTGGGCTACAAAAAGGCTGGGGACTCGAAGAAGTGCTTCGGTGCCATGCTGCGGCGGACCTCTCTGGATGAGCTGCCCCAGATCTTCTTCAACATCCTGATCCGGGGCGATATGTCCGTGGTGGGGCCCCGTCCGATCCTGCCGGAAGAGCTGCAGGAGAACTACACCCCGGAGGAGCAGTCGATCCTGCTCAGCGCAAAGCCCGGTCTGACAGGCTACTGGCAGGCTTATGCCCGGAACAACGCGACCTATGCCACCCATGAGCGGCAGGATATGGAGCTTTACTATGTCCGAAACCGCTCGTTCATGCTGGATATCAAGATCATTTTACATACTATCGTGGCCGTTGTGAGTAAGAACGGCGCTAAGTGAGGGAGACTATGCTGACACCCAATATCGAACTGGATGGAAAGACGCTTTTGGTCACCGGTGCGGCCGGATTCGTGGGCGCGTCGCTGGTGATGGAGCTGCTGCGGACCTGTGAAAACGTGACCGTGGTGGGACTGGACAGCGTCAATGATTATTATGACGTGGCACTGAAGGGATATCGGCTGGAGAAGATCGCTGCCCTGGCTGAAGAACGGCCCGGCTGCCACTGGGTATCTGTCAAGGGGAATCTGGCGGACAAGGCATTGATCGAGAAGCTCTTCACGGACTATGGCTTCGACGTGGTGGTGAATCTGGCTGCCCAGGCGGGCGTGCGCTATTCTATCACCAATCCTGATGCTTACATCGAAGCCAATATCATCGGCTTCTACAATATTTTGGAGGCTTGCCGCCATCATCCGGTGGCCCACCTGGTGTACGCCTCCAGCTCCAGCGTCTATGGCTCCAACAAAAAGGTGCCCTACTCCACCGAGGACAAGGTGGATGACCCTGTGAGCCTGTATGCTGCCACGAAGAAATCCAATGAGCTGCTGGCGCACGCCTATTCCAAGCTCTATGACATCCCCTCCACGGGATTGCGGTTCTTCACTGTGTACGGCCCCGCCGGAAGACCGGACATGGCCTACTTCAGCTTCACCAACAAGCTTTTGAAGGGCGAGACCATCCAGATCTTCAATTATGGAAATTGCAAGCGGGATTTCACCTACATCGATGACATCGTCGAGGGCGTGAAGCGGGTGATGATGAACGCGCCGGAGAAGCGCACCGGCGAGGATGGGTTGCCGATCCCCCCTTACCGGGTCTACAACATCGGCAACTCCAGCCCGGAAAACCTGCTGGATTTCGTGGATATCCTGCAGCAGGAGCTGATCCGGGCAGAGGTCCTGCCTAGCGACTACGATTTCGAGAGCCACAAGGTACTGGTGCCCATGCAGCCCGGTGACGTGCCGGTGACCTACGCGGATACCTCCGCGCTGGAGGCGGATCTGGGCTTCCGTCCCGCTACGCCTTTGCGAGAGGGCCTGCGGCGGTTCGCCCAGTGGTACAAGGAGTTCTATCTGTAAGGAAGGTTTTTGGAAATGGAGAAGTATACGATCGCGGTGGCAGGTACCGGTTATGTGGGCCTGTCCGTGGCGACGCTGCTGGCGCAGCATCATAAGGTCTACGCAGTGGACATCGTCCCGGAGAAGATCGAGCTGATCAACCGCAAGAAGTCTCCGATCAAGGATGATTACATCGAAGAGTACCTGGCCCACCGAGAGCTGGATCTGACGGCGACCCTGGATGGGGCCTTGGCCTACGCTCAGGCGGACTTCGTGGTGATCGCGGCACCTACCAACTATGACCCGAAGAAGAACTATTTCGACACCTCCGCGGTGGAGAGCGTGATCCGGCTGGTCATGGAAGTGAATCCGGACGCGGTCATGGTGATCAAGTCCACCATCCCCGTGGGATTCACCCGCTCCATCCGGGAGAAGACCGGATCGGATAAGATCTTGTTCAGCCCGGAGTTCCTGCGGGAATCCAAGGCGCTGTATGACAACCTCTATCCCAGCCGGATCATCGTGGGCACCGACCTGTCCGACCCTCGTTTGGTGGAGGCTGCCCAGGTCTTCGCGGGGCTTTTGCAGCAGGGCGCGATCAAGGAAGATGTGGATACCCTGATCATGGGCTATACCGAGGCAGAGGCGGTGAAGCTGTTCGCCAACACCTATCTTGCTCTGCGGGTGTCCTTCTTCAACGAATTGGATACTTACGCGGAGATGAAGGGGCTGGACACCAAGCAGATCATCGACGGCATCTGCCTGGATCCCCGGATCGGTTCGCACTACAATAATCCCAGCTTCGGCTATGGCGGATATTGTCTTCCCAAGGATACCAAGCAGCTGCTGGCCAACTATCAGGACGTGCCTGAGAACCTGATCCAGGCGATCGTGGACAGCAACCGCACCCGCAAGGACTTCATCGCTGACCGGGTGCTGGAGATCGCGGGATACTATGCCGAGAACGATCACTACGATGCCGCTTTGGAGCGGGAGGTGGTGGTGGGCGTATACCGCCTGACCATGAAGTCTAATTCCGACAACTTCCGTCAGAGCTCTATCCAGGGCGTCATGAAGCGGATCAAGTCCAAGGGGGCTAAGGTGGTCGTTTATGAGCCCACGCTGCGAGATGGAGAGACCTTCTTCGGCAGCCTGGTGGTCAACGATCTGGACGCCTTCAAGAGCCGGTGCGACGCGATCATCGCCAACCGCTATGATCCGTGCCTGGACGATGTGAAGGAAAAAGTATACACGAGAGACGTGTTCCGGCGGGATTGATGCCGGGACGGGGGAGGGCCTGTGAGATTATCCGTCGTGATGGCAGTTTACAATGCCGAGAAATATCTGAATAAGGCGATGGACAGTATCCTGGGCCAGACCTTCGATGATTTCGAGCTGATCGTGGTCGACGATAAGTCGAAGGATCGGTCCGGGCAGATCTTGCACGAGTATGCCCGGAAGGAGAGCCGCATGGTCCTGCTGGAGAACCAGGAGAACATGGGGCTCGCCAAAAGCTTGAACAGAGGATTGGCGGTGGCCCAGGGAGAATACATCGCCCGGATGGATGCTGACGACATCTCGGTGCCCCACCGCTTCGAGCAGCAGGTCCGGTTCCTGGATCAGCATCCCGACTATACCTTCGTCAGCTGCATCGGCAGATACATCGACGAGGAGGGGAACCAGGAGCAGCTGCGGCTGTTCCCGGAGACCAATGAGGAGATCTACGCCATGATGCCCAAGGTGGATGCGGTGATGCATCCCGGTGTCATGTTCCGCCGGGCAGACGTGGCTGCCATCGGCAACTACTGCGAGGAGCTGCGGGTGGTGCAGGACTATGACCTTTGGTTCCGGGGAATGGCCGCAGGCTATAAGTTCTACAACATCCAGGAGCCTTTGGTGCTGTTCCGCAGGAACCACAGCTACAATGTCCGAAAAAACAGGGCTTACCGCCTGATGGATCTCAAGGTGCGCAAGAAGGGCTATAAGCTCAACAAGATCCCGTTCTATAAATGGGGATATCTGATCGTGCCGCTGATACTGGCAGTCATCCCGCCTAAGGTCATGGACAAGATGTTCTATACCTTCAAAAAGCTCGATCCCCGGAACAAGGCGGTGCAGAAGAAGGATAGGGGCCGCCATGGATGATAGACCATTGATCACCCTGGTGGTGCCGGTATATAAGGTGCCATATCATCTGCTTCGCCGGTGCCTGGACAGCGTATGTGCCCAGACCTGCGACGATTTCGAGGCCATTTTGATCGATGATGGGTCCCCGGACCAATGCGGCAGGATCTGTGATGAGTACGCTGCCAGGCATCCTGCCATGCGGGTGATCCATCAGGAGAACGGTGGCCTGAGTGTGGTCCGCAACAATGGTGTGGAGGCCGCGAGAGGGGACTGGGTGTGCTTCCTGGATGGGGACGACTGGATCGAGCCGGATACCATCGGATACGCCAAAGAGTATGTGGCTCAGTGCGGGGATGGGGATATCCTGATCTGGGATGAATACTACGACATCGGGGATACCGTGAAGGAGAACTGCTTCTTCGGTGAAGAGGTGGAGGGGACGCTGTGCTTCCAGGGAGAGGACCGGGAGAAGCTGATCGACCGGATCCTGCCTCCCAAGATCGCCAAGCCCCGGGCCAAGGCCATCGTGGATCTGGGCACCGCTAACGCCAGAGCGTACCGCAAGGCGTTCCTGCAGGAAAACAATGTCTACAACCAGCCTGGGCTGAAACGGACCCAGGACAACGTGTTCAACCTTTGGGCTTTCCACAAGGCGGACAAGGTGTACTACCGCTGTAAGCGGCTGTATCACTATGTATATAATGAAGAGGCGGCGACCCAGAAGTATTCTCCGGGCATCGCCGACACCATGTACTTCCTTTATGAGTGCATGGACCGGTTCGTCAGACAGACACGAGACACCCAAGAGTATCATCAGAGGCTGTATCTTCGGTTCCTGCGGGTGATATCCCGGTGCTTCGAGCTGGACTATGCCAACCGGAACAACGAAAAGCCTAAGGGGCAGCGTCTGGCGGAGGCCAGGCGGGATATGCAGCGGCCCCTGTTCAAAAACGCGATCGAGGCGTGCGATGTGGAGGGCCAGGCTTTCCGGATCCGGCTGATCGCTTTCCTGCTCCGGCACAGGATGTACAGGAGCATGTTCTCCCTGGTGCGGGTCAATGCCATGACCCGGAACCTGCGGCTGAAAAATCGAAAGGACTGATCCCATCCCATGCCTAAGCTGTCGGCAGTCGTGCCTGTATACAATGTGGAGCGGTATCTCGATCAGCTGATCGAGAGCCTGCGGCAGCAGACCCTTCAGGATCTGCAGATCATACTGGTGGACGACGGTAGCCCGGATGGCAGTGGGGCGATCTGTGACCGTCACGGGGCGCAGGATGGCAGGATCCAGGTCATCCACAAGCAGAATGGTGGCGTGGGCGCTGCCCGGAACGACGGGCTGGCGGCGGCCACCGGAGAATGGATCTATTTTTGCGATTCTGACGACTATCTGGAGCCGGACGCGCTTCAGCGTCTGGTGGAAGCCGGTGAGGCGGCCCAGGCGGAGGTGGTCTTCGGCGATGTGGCCATGATCAGCGGCGATAAGCGGCAGCTGATGCGTTTCCACAAGGAGGCCTTCGCCACCAGCGACCGGGAGGTGCTGGACCGGCTGGCCATGACCGTGTTCGGGAGGAAGTACTGCTATCTCCCCCCGGAGGGCGGGCCTGCCGCCTGCTGTTACGGCGGCCCCTGGAACAAGATCGTTCGGCGGGAGCTGCTGGAACGGGAGGGCATCGCCTTCGATCTTTCGGTACAGGGGATCTGTGATGATCTGCTGTACTCCATCTATCTGTTCGCTGGGGCGAGGCGAGTGGCCTATGTCCCTGTGGTGATCTATAACTATCGGCTTCTGGGTGGGTCGATCACCCACACCTACAAGCCACAGCTGGTGGACATCAATAAGGCGATCTTCGCTGCCTGGGAGGGCCTCATGGCCCGGTATGGGAAGGCGGAGCAGTTTCGGGATGCGTACCATGTGTTCGTGATCCGGCGGCTGAAAGCCATGCTGGGCAGCTGCTTTTTCAGCCGGAAGGATCCAAGATCCATGAAAGCGCGATATGAGGACCTGGAGGCGCTGATCTGCCAGGAGCCTTATCGGACGGCGATCCGGGAAGTGGATCGGAAGATGCTCCAGAATCGTTATGACGTGCTGCTGTGGAAGGCGGCGGTGAAGGGGTCCGCCAGGCGGATCCATATGGTGTTCCGGCTGTCGGTGCTGGCGAAACGGCTGAAAGGATATTTGGGACGCTGATCCTTTGGGATCGGGCGTGGTTCTGAAAGGAGTGGTCCTGTGCCTAAGGTATCTGTGGTGGTGCCTTGCTACAAGGTGGAAAACTATCTGCCGGAGATGGTGGAGAGCCTTTTGGCTCAGACCCTTCGGGATATCCAGATCATCCTGGTGGATGATGGCAGCCCGGACCGTACCGGGCAGATCTGCGACGAGTTCGCGGCCCGGGACAGCCGGGTGCAGGTGATCCATAAGGCCAATGCCGGTGTGGGCGCTGCCCGGAACGATGGTTTGGCCGCTGCCACCGGACGATGGGTCATCTTTTGTGACTCCGATGACTATCTGGAGCTGGAGGCACTGGAGGAACTGGTGCGGACCGGGGAGGAGACCGACGCCGATGTGGTGTTCGGCGACGTGGACCTGGTGTTCCAGGACCGGAAGGTGCCTGCGGTGTTTTATAAAAACGAGTTCGTCACCGACGACCGGAAGGTCCTGGACCAGCTGATCGCGGCGGACTTCTATAAATACTATTGCTTCGATCCTCCTGCGGGCGGCCCTGCCTTTGGCTATGGCGGCCCCTGGAACAAGCTGGTCCGGCGGCAGCTGCTGCTGAGCCACGGCATCCAGTTCGATCTGCGCGTAAGGGGGATCTTCGACGATCTGATCTATACGGCCCATGTTTTCGCGGTGGCGAAGCGGGTGGCCTATGTCCATGTGCCGGTGTATGGCTATCGGCAGCTGGACAGCTCGATCACCCACCGGTTCAAGGCGGATCTGCTGCAGATCGACCGGGCCATCTTCACAGTGTGGGAAGAGTTCCTGGAGCGCTACGGAACGGACGGGCAGTTCCAGAAGCCCTACTATGCCAACGTGCTGCGGCGGCTGAAAGCGTCGCTGGGGCAGTATTTCTTCCATGAGAAGAACGAGGCCTCCTTCATGGAGCAGTGCCGGGAATTGAAGGCGCTGATGAAGAGCGAGCCCTACCGCTCTGCTGTGCGGGGGCTGGACGGTGACCGGCTGAAGTATAAGTATGATAAGCTTCTGTGGTACGCGGCTCGGATGGCTTCTCCGCTGATGGTATGGGGCGTGTACCAGCTCTTCCGCATGAAAGGACAGGGTGGGAAGTGATGGGGATCAAAGCAGCGATCAAGAGGATGATCGGGGCTAAGAATGAGTACCGCATCAAGAAGCTGAAGGCACAGGTGAGATATTGGAAGACCCGAAAGAACACGGGCGTGCGTATGTGTACCGATCAGTGGGAAGCGCCGGTGGTGTATTCTCTTCCGGGACATCATGTGTTCTTCGGCTACTACGATCTGCAGCAGATCCAGGATGGGAAGCTGCTGGTCACCACGGTGCCCTGTGGCGCGAAGACCGATCGCGATCCGGCGACCCTTCGCTGGGTGGATATGGATCATGGCACGTTCCATGATATCGCCACTACCCGGGCCTGGTGCTGGCAGCAGGGGTGTCGCCTTCGCTGGCATCCGACGCAGCCGGATACCGTGCTGTATAACGATGTGGATGGGGACCGGTATGTGTGCCGGATCGTCCACCTGGAAAAGGGACCGGTGGCGGTGTGCCCGCGGGCCTTGTATGACATCACGCCGGACGGACGGTATGGGCTGAGCCTGGACTATGCCCGGCTCCAGCGGCTCCGTCCAGGCTACGGCTATGACAGTCTGCCGGACCATTCGGCAGGGGCACAGATCCCTGAGGACGATGGTATCTTCCTGGTGGGACTGGAAAGCGGTCAGCAGGAGCTGGTGGTCTCCTACCGCCAACTGGTGGAGCGGTCGCCGGAGGCGGCGGACCATGAAAACTATGTGAACCATATCTCCATCGCTCCCGACGGAGAACGGTTCATGTTCTTCCATCTTTGGAAAAAAGGACGGCGATGGGATGGTCGGCTGTATACCGCACGGCTGGATGGCAGCGAGCTGCGGTGCATAGAGTCTTCCTTCATCCCCTCCCACTATTGCTGGGGCGGCTCGGACCGGCTGCTGATCACCAGCGTGGGATTTGGGGGAGGCCCGTCGTATTATCATCTGTATGACCTGACTGCCGGGACGGTGGAGCGGCTCCCGGGCGAAGAGCTGGTGCGCGATGGACACCCGACGTTCTTCAAGGATGGACGTCGGTTCGTTTCGGATACCTACCCTCTGGAGGGTGATATCCAAAGCCTGTTCATCCATGGAGTGGATACGGTGGAGCGTGAGCCTATCTGCGCGCTCTATTCCGATCCCAGGCTCTTCGACGAGCAACGGTGCGATCTGCATCCCAGACTTTCTCCGGATGGAAGGACGATCACCGTCGATTCGACGTTCCGCGACGGCAAGAGGAGCGTGCTGCTCTTGCGGCGCAAGTAAGGAGCAAGGAAAGAGGCAACACCTATCATGGAAAGAGAGTTGAGATCACGCGGCATCATCCGCATCCCGGGGACCTTGGAGCTGCTGATCATCTTTTTGGAATACGCATGGGCACTGGTAGTGGTGCTCAACGGGAATTCCGTGTATAACGCTTCCGCGATCAAGGACCACCATTTGATAGAGCTGTGTTTTTTGCTTACGTTGGCTCTGCTGCTGGTGAACTGGTTCTCCGGCAGGATCCGGCTGGTCACCAGAGATGCTATCGTCGCGGTGGCCATGGTGCTTTATTCCGTCGTGTATATCAGCGCTCGTCACGCTGTGATGTCCGTGATGGATTACGCGATGCTGTTCACCTTCTGTCTGCCGACGGTGTATCTGCTGTTCACCGGACTGCAGAAACAGGGGATACTTATGGATCTGATCCATAAGATCGTGGATGTGGTGGTCGTTTTGGCACTGATATCCCTGTTCTACTGGGTGTTTGGTGTCATCATGGGTCTTATCAGACCGAACATGGTAACATATATCAACTGGGGCTACTCCAGATGCATCATCGGTTATGACGGGCTGCATTTCCAGACCCAGCTGGACACCACCTTCATGCGGGAGGCGTTCCTCTACCGCAACAGCGGCATCTTCGCGGAGGCGCCCATGTTCAACCTTTGGCTGGACATCGCTCTGGCGATCGAACTGTTCCTGCATCATAAGCCCTCCAGGGCCAAGGTCGTGGTACTGGCGGTGACAGTGATCACCACCATTTCCGTCACCGGCGTCTTGTTCCTGGCGCTGTGTGTGGTACTGTGGATGAGCCAGTCCTACCGTCGGCAGAGCGTGACGTATAAGCGACTGATCGTCGCTGGGGTGATCTTGGTGGTCATCCCGGTGGTCGTCCTGATGGTGGTATATAGTCTGCTGATGAAATCCGAGACCAGATCCTATGATATGCGCCTTTCTGATTACATGGCAGGTCTGCAGCTTTGGTGGGATCATCCGATCTTTGGCGGCGGATATGCCAACCTACGGGCGTTGGCACAGTATAATGACACCAGTAATGGTGTCGTGGGTTTCAGCAATTCCATCGCCGCAGTCCTTGGGACGGGCGGATTGTGGATGTCCATCGTATTCTGTGTGCCACTGTTCGGTACGCTGTCCAAGCGCTGGACCAGATCCGGGCGAGTCTCCTGCTGTGGGACGTGCTTTTTGCTGCTGTTTTGTACTACGGCGTTTTCTGCACGGTTCATCGCGGTGCTGATGATCGCGTTGGAACTGACGTTCCTCCAGTACCCTCAAGGACGGGACGCTGGAGAGGGAAGGATCTAAACAGAGAGGAGGGGTTCGCAGATGACCGGATCGGGCAGATCGCCACTGGTCTTCAAGCTCCCGACTTTTAGCCAGACCGTCATGACCATCCTGGAATATGGATGGGCTGTGGTCGTGGTCCTCAACGGCAATTCCGTGTATCACGCGAATGCCATTGGGGCCAACTATTTTCTGGAGCTATCGATACTTCTGACGATCGTACTGTTTTTCGCTCACAACCATATCTACCACATCCGTCCTCTCCGGGATCAAGTGATCTTGTCCGTTGGGATGATGCTTTACGCCATGGCGTATATGAGCGTCATGCAAAGCAGGATGGCGATCATCAACTTCGTCCTGCTGTTCATATTCGCGCTGCCCGGCCTGCTCCTGATGTTCTCGGCCTACCGAAGCAGTGGTCGGCTGATGTGCTTGATGCGTAGGATCTTCGATGTGGTGCTGGTGCTGGCGCTGATCTCTCTGTTCTACTGGGTCTTCGGCGTGATGCTCCAGCTCCTGAGGCCGAACTGTGTCATGTATATCAAATGGGGCTATCTCCACCCGGTGGTGGGCTTCGATGGCGTCCACTTCATGGTCCAGATAGATACTACCTTCTTCCCGGAGGCGTTCGTCTACCGCAACAGCGGCATCTTCGCTGAAGCGCCCATGTTCAACCTATGGTTGTCTTTGGCGCTGGCTGGGGAGCTGTTCCTCAGCACCCGGCCCTCCAAGATGCGGACCGTCGTGCTGATGGTCACCATGCTGACCACCATGTCTGTGACGGGGATCTTGTTCATCGCGCTGTGCGCGGGGCTTTGGGTCTGTCTGCATTATCGCCAGATGGATCGCAAGCAGCGTGCCGCGGTCCTGGTGGTGGGGTGTATCCTCTTGCCGGTCGTGATAGGGGCGATGATCGCCACCCTGACGCTCAAGTCGGATACCGAGTCCTTCACCATGCGTCTTTACGATTATGTGGCGGGCGTGCGGCTATGGATGGATCATCCGCTCATGGGGGCCGGCTATGGCGATCTGACGCCGCTGATGCAGTATGCGTACTCGCCCAACGGAGTCATGGGATTCAGCAATTCCCTGACGGCAGTGCTGGGGACCGGTGGAGCGTGGATGTCCGTGGTGTTCTATGTGCCGCATCTGCGGATGCTTTCGGTGAAGTGTACCGGGGATGCCAAACTGGTCTGTTTTGGTATTTGTGATCTGTTCCTGTTTTGCACTACGCTGTACTTCGCCAGGTTCATCGGTGTCCTATTGGTGGCGTTCAGTACGATCGTCGCATACGGTCGCTGGAAAAAGTGATACAGATGGGCGCTGCCCGTCTCAGAGTTGGTCTGCCGGGGGATCCGGCATATGAGGTCTAGAGCATCATGTCTGAAAAAAAGTCTCTAAAAGTGAATTTCATCATGAACGCGATCTTGACGATGTCCGCGTTCTTGTTCCCGCTGATCAGCTTCCCTTATGTGTCCCGGATCTTGCTGCCTGAGGGCACCGGCAAGGTCTCTTTCGCCACGTCGCTGATCTCCTACTTCGTCATGTTCGCACAGCTGGGCATCCCGACCTATGGTGTTCGGGCTTGTGCCAGGGTACGGGATGACAAACATCTTTTGTCCAAGACCGCCCATGAGCTGCTGATCATCAATCTGGTGATGACGGTGGTCTCCTACGCGGTGCTGGCACTGGCACTGATCTTCGTCCCCAGACTGCAGGAGGACAGGCTGCTGTATATCGTGGTGAGCATGAACATCTTCTTCACCACCATCGGTATGGAGTGGCTGTACAAGGCGCTGGAGCAATACACCTATATCACCCTGCGCTCGATCATATTCAAGGCGATCTCTCTGGTGGCCATGTTCCTGCTGGTCCATGAGAAGGAGGACTATGTGATGTATGGTGGCATCACCATCGTCGCTTCCTCTGCTTCCTTCTTGCTGAATTTCGTCCATGCGCGCAAGTATATCCTGATGCGGCCCATGGGTGGTTATGACTTCAAGCCCCACCTGAAGGCGGTGATGGTGTTCTTCGCCATGAGCTGCGCTTCTACGATCTACACCCACCTGGATACGGTGATGCTGGGGTTCATCGACGGCGATGTGGCGGTGGGCTACTACAACGCGGCGGTGCGGATCAAGAACATCCTGGTGAGCATCGTCACCTCTCTGGGCACGGTGCTGCTGCCCCGGGCCTCCTACTATGTGGAGCATAAGCTGTGGGGACAGTTCCGGGATATCAGCCGCAAGGCGCTGAACTTCGTCTTCGTGGCGGCGTCGTCGATGATGGTATACTTCATCATGTTCGCCCAGGACGGGATTTTCCTGCTGTCCGGTGAGGAATACGCGGGGTCCATCCTGCCCATGCGGTTGGCTATGCCCACGCTGCTGTTCATCGGCGTCTCAAACATCCTGGGGATCCAGATCCTGGTGCCCATGGGGAAGGAGACCTATGTCCTTTGGTCCATCATCGCAGGCGCGGCGGTGGATCTGGTGCTGAACATCGTGCTGATCCCTCTCTTCGGCGCTTCCGGTGCCGCGGCGGCCAATATGATCGCCGAGGCCACGGTGATGGCGGTCCAGATCGTCATGCTGCGCAAAGAGATCATGCCGTCACTGAAGAAGATACAGTATTGGAAGATGCTGCTGGCGCTGGCTGCCGGTGTCGCCGCTTCCTTCTGGGTCGACGGATTGGGACTGGGCAGCTTCTTGTCCCTGCTGCTGTCGGCGGTGCTGTTCTTCGCTGCCTATGGCGTCACGCTGCTGATCACCAGAGAGCAGCTGGTCCGTGAGGTGCTGGGTCAGATACTGGGGAAGCTGAAACGTAAAAAATGAGAGGGATCCGTTGAGCTGAGATCAGATGTTTGACGGAACGGATCATTTATGATATCATGATATAGAGGTGCGCCTTGAGGCGCACCATCCATCACCGACAGGGGGAAGCAATGGGAGACAGACTGGGAAAGAGCAGGGTCCAATGGATCGATCTTGCCAAGGGGATGACGATGCTGCTGGTCATCGCGGGACATTCCGTGTTCGGCGGACTGCGCAGAGTGATATTCTCTTTCCATATGCCACTGTTCTTCATCCTGAGCGGACTGACCTACAGATGCTCCACTGATGAACGGCAGCTGTGGCAGCGCTGCAAAAAGGCGGCGGTCCATCTGCTGGTCCCTGCCGCGATCTTGATCGGGACGGATATCCTGGTGGAGATCATACAGATGCTGCTGGATGGTCGGGCCTCCGAGATGGATGGCGCTTATTGGACGGTCAAGGCGCTGACGCTGGTGTTCTCCAGTGGCTCTCGGTTTTTCCTCGGGGATATGTATATCGGGCGTGTGGGGATCCCCTGGTTCCTGATCGCGCTGTTCTTTGGAAGGACCCTGTTCGACCTGATCCAGCTGAAGCTTAGACGTTGGGCAACGCCGGTGTGCATCGCGCTGACGGTGGTGGGCGTGGTCGTGGGGCAGTGGCAGTGGCTGCCGTTGTCCTTCGATGTGGTCCTGGCCTCTTTGTTCTTCCTGCTGTTGGGGAATCTGCTGCATCGAGCCGATATGCGTCCGGGCGCGCTGTGGAAAGCGGTGGTGGCTGGGATGGTATGGATCGGCTGCGTCTTCCTGACATGGATGCTGGATGGCCGGTATCTGGAGATGGCCGCCAGATCTTATGAGCTGTTCCCCCTGTGCTATCTGACGGCGGTGGCGGGGACGCTGATGGTATGCTGGATCAGCGTCTTCCTGGAGGAGCATCTGGCTGCCCTCGTGCGGCCCTTCGTTTACATTGGGAAACATTCGCTGGAGCTGATGTGTGTACATACGCTGGATCATTTGTGGGAGGGCCTCTATCAGGGGGTCAGCTCTAACTTGGTGGTGACTGCGTGTGTCCGGGTCGTTGTGGATCTGTTGGTGTTCATGGCGTACATGGTCGTCAAGGGCAGGATTGGCGCGGCGAGAGAAAATAAAAGGAGTACAGTATGAGATACGATTATCTGGTAGTCGGCGCGGGCCTGTACGGCGCGGTGTTCGCCAGGGAGGCGACGAAGGCTGGTAAGTCTGTTTTGGTCATCGATAAGCGCCCCAATATCGCGGGGAACGTCTATACAGAGGAAGTGGAGGGGATCAACGTCCATGTCTATGGCGCCCACATCTTCCACACCAACAACAAGAAGGTCTGGGACTATATCACCCAGTACGCGGAGTTCAACCGGTTCACCAATTCTCCTGTGGCCAACTACAAGGGGGAGCTATTTAGCCTGCCCTTCAATATGTACACCTTCAATAAGATGTGGGGCGTGGTGACGCCTCAGGAGGCCGCTGCCAAGATCGAAGAGCAGAAGAAGGAGGCCGGGATCACCGAGCCTAAGAATCTGGAAGAGCAGGCGATCAGCCTGGTGGGCCGGGACATCTTCGAAAAGCTGGTGAAGGGCTACACCGAGAAGCAGTGGGGCCGGGATTGTAAGGATCTGCCCGCTTTCATCATCAAGCGTCTGCCGGTGCGGCTGACCTTCGACAACAATTATTTCAACGCCCTCTATCAGGGCATCCCCATGGGCGGCTATACCAAGATGGTGGCGAACCTTCTGGACGGCATCGAGGTGCGGCTGAACGTGGATTACCTCCAGAACAAGGCGGAGCTGGATGCGATCGCGGATAAGGTGGTCTACACCGGCGCGATCGATGCCTACTTCGACTATCAGCTGGGCACTCTGGAGTATCGCTCCGTCCGGTTCGAGACGGAGGTGCTGGATATGCCCAACTTCCAGGGCAATGCCGCTGTCAACTACACTGACCGGGAGACCCCTTGGACCCGGATCATCGAGCATAAGTGGTTCGAGTTCGGCACCCAGCCCAAGACTGTGATCTCCCGGGAGTACTCCTCTGAGTGGAAGCCCGGTGATGAGCCTTACTACCCCGTCAACGATGAGCGCAACGGCGCACTGTACCAGAAGTACAAGGCGCTGGCGGACAAGGAAGAGAAGGTCATCTTCGGCGGTCGGCTGGGCGAATACAAGTATTACGATATGGACGCAGTCATCGCCTCTGCACTGGATATGTGTGAGCGCGAACTATAATATATATTAGGAGCGTATCGATCATGAAAACAGCACTGGTCATCATGGCGGCGGGCATCGGGTCCCGTTTTGGCGGCGGCATCAAGCAGCTGGAGCCGGTGGGCCCCTGTGGCGAGATCATCATGGATTATTCCATCCATGACGCGATCGAAGCCGGTTTCAACAAGATCGTGTTCATCATCCGCAAGGATATCGAGGCGGACTTCCGGGAGGTCATCGGTGACCGGATCGAGAAGGTCTGCAAAGACCAGGGCGTGGAGGTGGCCTATGCGTTCCAGAGCCTCCAGGACATCCCCGGCACGGTGCCGGAGGGGCGGACCAAGCCCTGGGGCACCGGTCAGGCGGTGCTGGTGGCGAAGGATGTGGTGGACTGCCCCTTTGCTGTGATCAATGCCGACGATTACTACGGCAAAGAGGCCTTCGTCAAACTCCATGGCTTCCTGTGCCAGGAAGGGGAGGCGAACGCCTACTGCATGGCAGGCTTCATCCTGAAGAACACCCTGTCGGAAAACGGCGGTGTCACCCGTGGCGTGTGCAAGGTGGATGGGAACGGTTTCCTCACCGATGTGGAGGAGACCTCCAACATCGTCAAGACCACTGACGGCGCGGCGGTGGGCGATGTGGCCATCGATCCGGAGTCCTATGTGTCCATGAACATGTGGGGCCTGCGGCCGGAGTTCATGCAGACGCTGGAGGAGGGCTTCCAGGCCTTCTTCCGGGATACGGTGCCGGGGAACCCCCTGAAGGCGGAGTACCTGCTGCCGATCTACATCGGTCAGCTGCTGCGGGAGGGGAAGGTGTCCGTACAGGTCTTGGAGACCAAGGACAAGTGGTTCGGCGTCACCTATCGGGAGGATAAGCCCGCTGTGGTGGCCAGCTTCCAGAAGCTGATCGCCGATGGCGTGTATTCCGCGCCGTTGTTTAGATGATATATGGGGCCGCAAGGAAGCTCGTGCTTCCTTGCGGCCCTGTTTTTTTGGGGCGAGGGACGCGTCTCTTGCATTTTTGCTCTGGGGTGGCTATAATGTGTGACGGATGATATGATGAGAAGAGGTCATAGCATGAAACCATGGAAACATTTCAAGACCATCACGGCCCACCGGTTCGCGGTGCGGCGGGGGTGTTTTCGGATGGGCCTTTACTGGCAGGGGCTGACCCATGATCTTTCCAAGTATTCCCCTGTGGAATTTTGGAACGGGGCCAGGTACTACCAAGGCATCCGCTCCCCCAATGCCGCGGAGCGGGAGGAGAAGGGGTTCAGTGAGGCATGGATGCACCATAAGGGGCGCAATCGGCATCACTATGAGTATTGGACGGATATGAACAGGCAGTCCAAGGTCTATGAGGCGGTGCCTATGCCAAGAAAATATCTTGCGGAGATGGTGGCGGACCGGATCGCGGCCTGTAAGATCTATGAGGGGAAGCGATATGACACCGGTTCTGCGCTGCGGTATTTGATGCGCAGCCGGGAGAAGGATCTGATGCACCCTCAGACCCGTAAGGAGCTGGAGTTCCTGCTGACCATGCTCCAGGAGCAGGGGGAGAAGGAGACCTTCCGCTATATCCGCAAGGAAGTGCTGAAAGGGAAGCCCTTCCCCTGGGAGGCGTGACCGAGCCTCTGTTCCATCGACCAGCGCAACGATTTACTGTTTTTTCACACATTCCGTGTTGGATCATGCTAGAATACTGCGGATCTGATCTTTCGGATTGACGAATATGCGAAATTATGGTAGAATATATGAGATTATGCGAAGGACGCAGTTCGTTGGATCGATGCATACTCCCCATTCGTGGCCGCGGCCGCGGGGAACAGAATGAAGAGGTCATGTGTTATGGAAACCAATAGCGCGTTGGAAGATAAGCAGCTGGTGGTCCTGGACCGCAAGGAGCAGCTGCATACGAAAAAAGGATATTGGATATTGCGGCGTGGGCAGGACATCCTGTTCTCCCTGATCGCTTTGCTCTTCCTTTGGCCCGTGATGCTGATCGTGGCGGTGATCGTATTCATCGACGATCCCCACGGCAGCCCCTTCTTTGGCCAGGTCCGCTGTGGCCGGGATGGGAAGCTGTTCAAGATGTATAAATTCCGCAGCATGTATGTGGATGCCGAGGAGCGGCTGAAGGATCTGCTGAAGGACAATGAGATGGATGGCCCTGCCTTCAAGATGAAGGACGATCCCCGGATCACCCGGGTGGGACGGTTCATCCGTGCCACCAGCCTGGATGAGCTGCCGCAGCTTTGGAACATCCTCAAGGGAGATATGAGCATCGTCGGTCCCCGGCCTGCCCTTCCCCGTGAGGTGGAGCAGTACAATGAGCTGCAGAAACAGCGGATGTATGTGACTCCGGGCCTGACCTGCTACTGGCAGATCCAGCCCAAGCGAAACGAGATCAGCTTCGATGACTGGATGGCACTGGATCTGAAGTATATCCAGGAGCGCAGCTTCTGGGTGGACTGGAAGATCATCTTCAAGACCATCGGCGCCGTGATCCATAAAGAGGGCGAATAATTACTGGACCACCGGGCAAGCTAGTCTTGCCCGGTGGTTTTTCTGTGTCCTAGTGATGCTACGAGAAAAACTTTCCCCGGCGAGGAAAATAATGCTTGACTTTTCTGAGAAAATGCGTATAATAATGTTGTTCCTGAGATAGAGGATTTGTGTAACGGTAGCACACCGGACTCTGACTCCGTTTGCGGGGGTTCGAATCCCTCATCCTCTG
>JAFTKE010000122.1 GCA_017456045.1 Oscillospiraceae bacterium | reverse complement strand
TGGTGGTGTTGAAGAAGGTCCCGGCGGTGACGCTTTCGCCGTAGTAGGCGGAAAGCATATACCAGTCCTGATTGTCCCCGGATTTCAGGGCCACATAGCTGTCCTGGGTGAAGAAGGCGGTGACTTTCCCGTCTACGAATCTGTATTCACCCAGGGTCTCCCAGTCGGCTTCGCAGCCATAGTCCGCACCGTTGATGTAGCCGAAGAGGTAGTAGTCCTTGGTGGGCTTCTTCATAGAGCAGATGGTGCAGATGTTGCTGGAATAGGCGTGGGCGCAAGAGGTACCACAGTTGGCACAGATGCCACTGGACCAGCTGTGACCGATGGCAGCTATGGGAGTATCGGTATAGCTGTTGCCACAGGTACAGGTGTGGGTCGTGTAGCCGTTTTCAGTGCAGGTGGGAGGGGTGACAGTGGACGAGTAGCTGTGGCCAGTGGATGCGATCGATTCGGTATAGCTGTCGCCGCACTGATCACAGGTATAGGTCCGGACACCATCAGTGGTACAGCCGGGTGCGGTGGTCACAGAGGAAGTATAGCTATGAGCCAAGGTGGCGGTCTCGTCACTGGTGTAGGTATCGCCACAGTGATCGCAGGTGTAGGTGGTGTAGCCCTCCTGGTCACAGGTGGGGGGCGTTACTTGAGAAGAATAGCTATGCCCGATAGCAGGCACGGTACGCTGTTCCGAATCGCCACACTTGGTACAGGTACGAGTCTGGGTGGCATCCTCGGTGCAGGTGGCATCGTCGCCGCTCCAGTCGCCGTAGGTGTGTTCGCAGCCCTCATTGATCTGGATATAGTCGATGCTGCAATTATCGATCGGGAACTGGGGGGTACCCAAATAGCTGAACACGAAGTCTTTACCGTTGACCCAATCGGAGGTGGTGCCCTGTGCGGTGCCACCCAGGAAGTATTCATTCATGGGGCCGATCTCCACATCATCCACGAAAAGGTAGACCATATTGGTGCCATCTTCGTATACCCGATTGATCAACTCGTAGGTATGGTCCACAGTGCCATCGATGCCATGACCGGAGAGACTGACACCATAATTCTGATGCGCTCCATCACGGCGTTCACCGAAGGCGATGAAGGTGCTGGCATTTCGACGGTACAGGTAGGCTGCGTTGGGCTGGTTTTTCACCAGGGAAGAGGCCAGGAACATGGCACCGTTGGTAGTATCCTTCCAGGTGCCCTGGGATCTCCACTTGATGCTCCAAGCGTTATCATGGAGGAGGACGATGCTCTCCTCAAGGGCGTACCAGCTGTCGGAGAAGGTGGTGCCACTGAGCGTGCCGTTGATGACAGTTGCGGTGTTCTGGGTATTACCATCGGTGGTGATACTAGTCAGGACGTCGTTCTGAGGCTCCCAGCGATGGGACTCGAAGATCATATCCTGAGGGATACCGCCTTCCCAGACCTGGAGATAGCTCATAGGAGAGTTGATGGTATATTGCAGGGTGCCGATATAGGGGAATGAGAAGTCTTTACCGGAAAGCCAGTCGGAGGTGGTGCCTTGCGCGGTACCTCCAATGAAATAACCATTCATGGGTCCGATCTCGACTCCATCCACGAAAAGATATACCATGTTGCTACCATCCAACGAGATTCGGTTGGTCAGACGGTAGGTGTGGTTCGCGGCGGGATCGATACCGTAGTCCTCAAATTTGATGCCGTAGTTATTGTTGAGGGAACCGTCGTAATAGCCGATGGTGAGACTGCTGGCGTTTCGGTAGATATAGGGTGAGCCAACGGTCTTTCCTCGTTCGTGGGAGGACAGGATCATGGAACCGCCGGACCAGGAGTCAGACTGCCACTCGATGCTCCAGGGACGGTCATGGAGCAGGGTGATGCTCTCATCCAGCGTAGCACGGTAGCCGGAAAGCACACCGCTGGAGCAGGTGCCGGCTTGGGCAGTAGCAGTGTTGGTGGTGTAGCCCGTTTCGGTCACGGCGCTTACTGCACTACCACTGGTCTCCCAGCGGAAGGTGTTGGGCTCGTCGTACTGATCGATATATCCCTTGCCCCAGACCTGGATATAGTCGATGGCGCAGTTCTTGATGGGGTGGCCCATGGAGCCCAAATAGGAGAAGGTGAAATCCTTTCCGGAGATCCAGTCGGAAGTGGTGCCCTGAGAGGTGCCGTTGATGAAATAGTTGTTCATGGGGCCGATCTCTTCACCGTCCACGAACAGATAGACCATGTTGGTGCCGTCGGTGGCGATGCGGTTTTTCAGGGTATAGGTATGGGTGACGGTACCGTCGACTCCGGCGGTGGCCAGCTCGATGCCATAATTGTTGTAGGCACCGCCGCTGTATTCACCCAGGGCGATGATGGAGTTGTTCTGACGGCGGTACAGGAAGCGATTGCCCTCATACGCGCCCTTGGCGTTGTTGGAGAAGAGTAGGGCACCGCTGGACCAGCCGCCGGTGTTCTTCCATTCCAGGACCCAAGGCTCGTCATGCTTCAGGACTACGGAACGGCTAAGATAGTAACGGGCAGAGTTGAAGGTCCCGCCGGAGATGTAACCGCCCTTCTTGCAGGGAGCGTTGAATACTGCACCGTTGTCGGTGACAGAGGTGAGCTGATCATCGATCACTTCCCAGCGGTAAGCGCTGGACTCTGTATCCCCACGGGCGGGGTCATAGATGTAATTATTGACGTAATGGACACCGTCGTGGTTTCCGTCCGTACTGGACTTACGACGGTTGGTGTTGAAGTACAGCTTCCCATCGGTGGGGTCGATCTGGCAGCTTTCGATCTCGAACAGATCCACAAAAGTGGAATCGGTGATCATGACAGACAGGCTGGGATCGTTGGTGATCGTGCCGGAAACGCCTTCGATGTCATAGACCATGATCAAACTGGTATCAGTGGTCGTATCCTGATGGTTGCCGCTCAGGGGGACGAAGATCTTGTTGTCGATGTATCCGAAGCCCTGCTGTACCCAGGCGGACAGATCCATGGCAGAGCCGTTGATCGTGGAGTTGGCAAAATCCAGAGTGCAGACCAGACTTACGTTCAGGTCGCCGCTGGTGGTGGTCTTTCCGACGGTGCCTTTGAAGATGTATTTGCCTCGCTTGAAGATCAGGTCGATATCGTTCTCATTGACAGACATGACCTTTACGCCGGCAAGATAGGATTCGGAGCCATTATATTTGACGTTATAATGGCCGACTTCCGTGGCGGTAGTGCCGTCCAAGGCGAAACGGACCAGACTGTATTCACCGACACCTGCGCCACCGGTGGCGACGAACAGTGTTTTGACACCGTCGATCTCACAGTAAGCAAGGTCGTTGGCGTGGGCCAGCTGATAGAAGTAGTTGGTGCCATTGGCTGCATTGGTCAGATAGACCATATCGCCGGTGGTCTTGTGGGTCCTGCTGAGAGTCACGGTGGTATCGCCATCGTTGGTCTTGGCGGTATAGAGATAGGTCCCATCCAAAGCCAGACCCTGCATGGCAGGACAGCTACCGATCGAACCGATCACGGTGATGGTGGAATAACTACTGTAGTGATCTACGGTGTCGGTGTAGGTGTCACCACTGACGGAGGCAGCGAAGATGCTACCGGGGATACAGGATAGCAGCAACGCGATCAGTAGCAGACAGCTGGTGATACTACATATCATTCGTTTCTGAGTGTGTTTCACGACGGATTCTCCTCTCGTTGGTAATATACTCATATTGTAAGCTGATCCGCGAAATAAATCAAGCAAAATACACATATATCCATGATCAGTCGCTGCTTTTTTTGACAGATCGGTCGAAAATACGCGAAAAAGATGCCTCTGCGGAAAACAGAGGCATCTTTGGGTGACGCAGAATATCACTCGCTGATCTCGCCACGATGCTCGATCATGACGGCACAGGTGCGGCAGGGGAGGTGCATCTCGATGAAGTATTCACCGGGCTGGTTCGGATCCTCCTGTGCCTCGAAGGTCATGTGGGGGATCTGGCCCCAGCCACCATACTTCCAGTCGTCACTGGTGAAGGCCACCTCAAAGCGGGAGCCTTTCTGGACCGGGATGCGGAAGTTGCCATGGGACCAGCTGGGATGGAAGTTGAAGGCGAACAGCAGGCCTTTGCGGGAGAAGGCGATGGTCTTGCGGTAGTCGTCCATGATGTGCAGGTCGCCGCAGTTCTGGCTGAACATATCCACGCTCTTGGTCAGTGCCACCATATCCCGGTCGAATTCGCCCAGGAAACGGTACTTCAGAGTCTCGTTATCCTGCAGGCTCCACTGACGACGGCAGTAATGGAAGCTCCAGCCGTTCCCCTCCCGGGGGAAGTCGATCCATTCGGGATGGCCGAACTCGTTGCCCATGAAGTTCAGGTATGCTTCACCGCCACCGGCCAGGGTGAAAAGGCGGATCATCTTATGTAGGGCGATTGCTCGGTCGATGTGGGCGTTGTGGCAGTCCTGGTGCATATCGGAGTACATGCTGGCACCGGCAAGACGGAAGATCATGGTCTGATCGCCCACCAGAGCCTGATCGTGGCTCTCCACATAGGCCACCGTCTTCTCGCCGGGGCGGCGCAGGCACATATCGTTCCACATCTGGCGGATGTGCCACCACTCGTCCTGGACTTCCTTGACGGTGCGTACCCACATATCCGGCAGGCCCATGCCCAGTCGATAGTCGAAGCCGATGCCGCCGTCCTCGATGGGCAGGCACATACCGGGCATACCGGACATATCCTCAGCGATGGTGATGGCGTTGGGGTTCACCTGGCGGATCAGCTCATTGGCCAGCTGGAGGTAGGTGATGGCCTCCACATGGGTATTGACGGAGAAATACTTCTCATTATGGTCGAAGTTGGTGCCCAGGCCGTGGTCATGGTACAGCATGGAGGTGACACCGTCGAAGCGGAAGCCATCGAAATGGTACTCGGTCATCCAGAACTTCAGGTTGCTGAGCAGGAAGTGGATGACTTCGTCCTTGCCATAGTTGAAGCACTTGGTGCCCCAGGCGGGGTGGTCGCCCTTGCCACCGTCGTGGAAGAACTGCCAGGTGGTACCGTCGAACATATTGATGCCCTCGGTGTAGTTGCTGACGGCGTGGGAATGGACCACGTCCAGCAGCACCCGGATCCCCATCTCGTGGGCGGTGTTCACCAAGTATTTGAGGTCTTCCCGCTTGCCGAACCAGGAAGAGGCAGCGAAGAAGCTGGAGACCTGATAGCCGAAGGAGCCATAGTAGGGGTGCTCCATGATCGCCATCAGCTGGATGGTGTTGTAGCCCGCCTTCTTGACACGGGGCAGGACGTACTTGGCGAAATCATAGTAGGATCCGACCTTGCCCTCTTCCTGGGCCATGCCTACGTGAGCTTCATAGATGTACAGGGAGTCTTCGCCCTTGAAACCGGCATCGGTCCACTGGAACACGTTACGCTCATCGGTGATCTCAGCGCACCAGGTGATGGAGCCGGGATCCTGGACCACACGGCGGGCGTACAAGGGGATATGCTCGGTGCGCTGCAGGTTGGCATCCACGATGGTCTTGACCTTGCAACCCTCCCACAGGGCGTCGTCACCCTCCAGGAACAGCTCCCAGCTGCCGTTGCCCAGGTTCTTCAGGGGATGGCTGGTCCAATTCCAGCCGTTGAAATCGCCGGTCAGGTACAGCTGGTAGGCGCTGGGGGCCCACTCACGGTAGACCCAGCCACCAGGAACACGATGGAAGCCGTAATACTCATGACCGTTGGCGAATTCGTTCAAGGTGCCGCCGTTGGGTAGCAGACGGTTTTTGGTCTCGTGGTACAGATGCATCCGCAGGTCGATATCACCGGCGTGCCACTGCAGTACAGGGTTCAGTTCTAAGATCTTATACATAGGTATCACTCCTGGTCGTTCATTTGTGGTATCTTACAAACTCATTTTAGCATAAAACCACTCGAATGCAAGAGCTTTCTTATGGAATATGGAGTCAACGGGGAAAGTGGATCACATGATGGAATCGATGTTCCTCACTGTCATAATACATGGTCTGGATACCTCCGTAGCGCTGGACTATCCGCTCGATGCTTTTTAGACCCACACCATGGGATCGGGGATCCCGCTTTTTAGTGATCAGCCGTCCAAACATGTCTTTTTCCGGCTCCACATCGCAGTCGTTGACGATACGGATCACCACGCCTTGCTCCGGAGATCGAGTCACACGAAGCTCGATGGTCCGGCCTGCAGAGGAGTCAGCGCCCTCTAGGGCATTGGACAGAAGATTGCCGAACAGGGCAGTGATACTGGTGGCATCCATGAAGGAAGTGGTACCGGCCCGTACATCGCATTCCAGCTGGATATGTTTGCTGATGCACGCCTCCTGGGTGTGAAGCAAGAGCATATTCAGGGTCGGGTCGGAGCAAAGGCGCGTCTGCGTCTTGGGTGCAAGAAAGTCGTCCAGCTGTGCGATATAGCTGCTGATCTCATGGTTTTTACCTCGCTGTGCCATGTCCTGGAGGGTGATGAGGTGGTTTTTGATATCGTGGATCAAGATCTTTTGATCATCGGAGCGTTCCTGTAGGATCTGATAATAAGCTGCGTCGGTCTGTTCTTTTTGGATGCTCAGATGCAGCTCCAGGTTGGCGGCGTGGGCTTTTTGGAGATGGTTGTACAGTACGAAGAAGATCAGGTTCACGACCAGCAAGGTCATCTCGCAGATAGAGAGCATCAATTCCGCCTGGGGGGAGAGCGAGTGCGCCTTTCCGATGGATAATATCGTTACGACGACGAGGGCGGACAGAAGGGGAAGACTGCAGAACAGAGGCATCATCTTGGGTTCTTGATAGGACTGCTTGTGGGGCGTAAAGGATCGGGCTCCCAGCATGGACAGGACCAGATAGCTCAGCTTGCTCAATAGGATCATGGATGTGTAAGGTATGAACGGTTCCGGTGCTTCCGAACCGGTCAGGATGGAAACGCCCAGGCCCGCCATCTCTTCCGAAAATACCATGATGAAAGCAAGGAACGCACTGTGGAGCAACGCGGTCTTCGTGGCGCAATCGTAGGTCTTCCATAGAAGGAAGAAATTCATCCCCAGGAACGGGATGATCAGCAGCCAGCCCAGGAAGCTGACCCCGATACCTGCCAATGCCAGATAGCTGATGCAGAAGTAGATCAGACTGACACCCAGCGGAATTTTTCGGGTGAACAGATACTCACAATACAGCCAGGAGATCGTTCCCGTGACCAGAAATCCCAGAAATAAGATGCCCATGTTCAACCACGCTCCAAATACTGCAGGAAGCAGTCCTTAAAATGGGTGTATCTGCGCCGGGTCAGGTAAGCTTCCATTTGGCGGTCGCCGAATTTCAGCAGGATCTTATCTTTGCCGATGACACTGACGAAGCGCATATTGATGATATAGCTGCGGTGGGGGATGTAAAAACAGGGGAGGGTCAGGGTGTTTTTCCAATGATCCATGTTATCTGTGCTGAGCAAGATCCCGTCCTGGGTATGGATCTGGACACGCCGCTGTGCGGCTACTACACAGATGATCTGCTCAGCCCGACACATCACGACACCGGTATCTGTGACCACGGGATAGACACGAGAGTCCTGGAGGTACTGCTGTACTGCTTTATCCAGATTCATCCGGAGCCGTTGCGGATCGAAGGGCTTGGTCAGAAATCGGAACATCTGGGCGCCCATGGCATCATCTAAGTAGTCGGGGTAAGCAGTGACGATGAAGACCTTCGTAAATGGGTTGCGTTGCTTTAACTTCACGCCGGTCTCGATCCCACTGCTCCCCGGCATCTCCACATCCAAAAAGGCGATATCTACCCATCTTTCTTGCTCCAGAAGGGTATCTCCGTCGTCATACTGGGCAAATTCCGGCTGGGTACCGCCCAGGTCCCGGAAATATCCCTCCACCGCGTGGCGCACCTGCGCCAAAGCGGCGGGGTCGTCATCGCAAAATACGATCCGCATGGACATCTGCCTCCTTTACATCGTTGCGAACATTATATCATATCTAAGTCCATGGTCAAAGAGGGATGAAGACCAAAACGGTCCGATTTTCGTCTTTTCGTGCAAGTGGCATTGCCAAGCGCTCTGTCTTCGGTTATGGTATGGATGAGACATGAAAAATCGGAGGAGGAAGGATGGATATGGAAAAGCTGGTCAACTTTTTGAAGCGTCTGCCGATCTATCTGCTGATATTAGCGCTGGTGGGATATGGTGTGAAGCGTTTTATGGACCAAAACCAGCCGCCGGAAGTGCTTTCTGACGTGATCCCAACAGTGCCGACCCAGGTGCCAACTCAGCCGGAGGATCCTGCCAGTCTGCTGAAGAACGTGGTAAGCGTAGGCGGATATTTCGATATCTATCCACGCTATGGGGATGGACATTTCCGTTGTCGGATCATAAACGCTACTGTGGTGCAGGATGCATCGGTATGTCCGCCAAAGGAACTGTTTTATGATGGGACCCGATTCGTCCGTATGATCGAAGACGGAGGCGGCTATGCATCCGGAGAGTACGAAGAGTGGTTCGTAGAGGGGGGTGCCTATGATCATGGAGACCGGGTCATCCTGATCGAACTTGAGATGACCAATGTGGACTTCGTGGGGAGGATCTATGATGGTTCGTTCACTTCTGAAGATGGCTATTTCAAGGATCCCTACGCCATCCAGCCATATATGCCCATACAGCTTGCAGACCTGGCCCGTTCTTATGTGGTGCAAGGATACCGGGATTTCAAGGAGTACGACTGCAAGTATTTCAGCGAACTGGGCAAGTATGGGGAAGACGATCCTGAGACGATAGGTTCAGAGCAATTGGCCATCCAGATTCTACCTGGCGAGACGAAGACCTGCACGCTTGGTTTCTTGGTGGAGAACAAGGACGGAAAGCCCGTCGATATGTCTATGCTTCGGGTGATCTTGAATGCGGATAGCTATACGGAGACTGGCATTTTCATCGAGCTTGGGCTGGAAAACGAGGAGGGATAAGATGGGGAAGCATATCTTCTGGAACACGCTGCGAGTGGAACTACGAAAGGCATCTCGCAGTAAGCTGCTATGGACCGCTCTGCTGCTTGGGTGTGCGTTTTTGGCTCTGGATCTGTATGAGTCGTATATCAACATACAACAGGCGATCGATAATACGCAACGAAGCGAAGAACTTGGACTTGGCAAAGGGTATCTGGGCTATTCGTTGTTTTCAAGTTGGTGTGGTATCGCCGGGGGTACTTATGGTTCTGCGCTATTTTTGACGGTTTGGCCTGTTTTGGCAGCCATGGCCTATGGCTGGTCCTACAACGATGAGCGGATCGCAGGGGTATATGATCAGATCGCAGTGCGGGTGGGGCCCAGAAGATACTTCCTGGCCAAGCATACCGCTGTGTTCGTAAGTGGTGGCATCGCTGTAATGGTCCCGATGCTTCTGGATCTGCTGGTCATGGCTCTGTTTTATCCGGCGACAGATCCTGTCTATTTGCGCGATTGCAATTTCCTGTGTGCTTTGAATTATGCGAGCCCCTGGGCGTTCAGTTTGGCCCGCTGTCTGATCTACTTCCTGTTCGGCGGTGCGGCAGCCTGCGTGTGCCATGTGGCTGGGACGTATCTGCGGCATGGTGTCATGGTGATACTGACCCCTTACGCGATATTGATGGCGATCGAATCGTTGACCACCATGCTGCGGGAAAGCATCGATCCCGTGGAGATCCTTTATACGCTCTCACCGTTCCAGATGGTCCGGACCGCAGGATTCGCCGATCCGGGCTGGCTCCTGCTCGGGACGCTGGTGATCATGACCGTTGGGTCTTATGCTTTGGGGTATTGGCAGGTGAAACGTAATGAGTTGGTTTAGGATCCTGGCGCATGATCTGCGGGCAGGGACGCTTCGCAAACGCTATCTGTTCGTTCCGCTGCTGTTCCTCGTGGGTTGTGTCCTGTTCCAGATACGGATCCCGATGCAGGGGCTGACAGGGAGTTGGATGGATCGCATCCTGTTTTGTTTCAATGGGATGCACCCACTTGAGAGTGCGAATGGCTTCGAGTTGCCGATCGGTTGGTTTTTCATCATGGCTGGAGGGCTATATTTCCAACTGGATCATTTACTGGAGGACCTGACGGAGGCCGGACAGCAGGTGATCGTTCGTTCCGGTGGTCGATGGGGCTGGTTCTTGTCCAAATGTGTGTGGAACGTCCTTACGTGCGGCGTGATCGTGTGTATCGGTTTGATCACGACTCTGGTCTTTTCTGTGATCTTCGGCGGCACCGTCAGCCTGACCAATACGATGGATGCGACGATGCTCGTGTTGGGGGCATATTCGCGGACGCCGTTGACAGTTTTGCAGGCGGTTTGGGTCGGGGTGTTGCTGCCGTATCTGACGATCGTGGCAGTATGCCAGTTACAGATGACGCTATGCTTGTTTTTCAGACCGATCATCAGCTTCTTGAGTTGCGTCAGCCTGCTGGTGGTCTCACTGCTGATCAGTCACCCAGGGATACTGGGCAATGGGGCCCAGACCCTTCGGAGCGTCCTGCTGGGAGGGACGCTGGAGCCGGGGACTCTGACGGCCGTAGTCTTTGGGGCGCTGGTTCTCAGCGTCCTCGCCGGAGCGATCCGCTTTGGGAGGATGGATCTTCTGCGCTACGAAGAATGAGGAGGGGACATATGAAGATCGAAGTAAAAAACGTGACGAAGTATATCAAAAAGGCTCTGATCTTGAAGGATGTACAGATCCAGCTGGAAAGTGGGAAGATCTACGGCCTTCAAGGACCCAATGGCGGCGGTAAGACCATGCTCATGCGTTTGCTGTGCGGTCTGATCCGTGCCACGGAAGGGGAGGTACTGATCGATGGCAAGCGGCTGGGGGTGGATATGGATTTCCCGGAGTCACTGGGACTGCTCATTGAGAATCCGTCGTTCCTTCCCAATTATACGGGTCTTGAGAATTTGGAGCTTCTGGCCCAGCTTCAGGGACGCACTGATCGGGAGCAGATCCGGGCGACTCTTTCGGATGTCGGCCTCTCGCCGGATGATAAGCGGAAATACCGCAAGTATTCCTTGGGTATGAAGCAACGCCTGGGGATCGCTTCCGCGATCATGGAACGGCCGGAGCTGATCCTGCTGGACGAGCCCACCAATGCTTTGGATGACAGTGGCTTGGAGCAGATCAGCGAGCTGATCTGCCGGGAACGCGATCGAGGTGCGCTGATCGTCATAGCCAGCCACGATGCGGATCTCATGGAGCGGCTTAGTGATGAGGTATTCTACATCCA
>JAFTKE010000121.1 GCA_017456045.1 Oscillospiraceae bacterium | reverse complement strand
GAAATACAGCTGCGCCTCCGCGCCATAGTTCAGCATCGCCACCACCAGCGCCTTGCTGTAGGAGCTGCTGGTGCTGCGGTTCAGGATGGAGTTGGCATACCGAACAGCAGAGTAATAGTTGACCGTAGTGTAGACATAGGAACCGTCGGACAGCTTGGCGTAGATCTTGAACCACATCTGGTCGCCGATGTACTTAGCAGAGATGCCCTCCGTGGCCACCATATACAGCGTACCGTCGGTGGAATAATCGGAGTACACCTTCACCGCGTCAGCGATGGTGCCGTCGGTCAGCTGGCTATCGAAGGTGATCATGCCCATCTCCACCACGTCATCCAGCTCGGACGCGTTGAAGTAGATGTTGTACAGGATCTCACTTTCGAAGCTGACAGTACCATAGTTCAGCTTCAAGGTAGGCTGCACCACCGCGTTAGGATCCGCCGCGCCGCAAACGGTGCAAACGCCACTGGAGTAGCTATGCTCCACGGTCTGACCGCACAGAGCGCAGACACCGGCAGCATCATGGCTGTCATGAGGGCAATCCTCTGCAGAGTAGGTCAGAAGATAGGTATCGTTCCCATTGTCGATCAGGGTGAAGGTGATGATCTTCCCGCTGGGGACATGGAGCTTCTCATAAGCACCGGTGGTCGTATTGTAAAGGGTCGCGGCAGTCACCTCATAGTCAAGCCAGCCATTGGTCATGTACCAATCCTGGTTGTCCCCGGACTTCACTCCCACATAGCTGTCCACCTTGAAGATGGCAGTGACCTTGTTGTCCACGAACTTATACTGCCCCAGATTGGTGTAGTCGCTTTCACAGCCATAGTCCGCCCCATCGATATAGCCGAAGAGATAGTAGTCCTTCACAGGCTTCGCCATACCGCACACCGTGCAGACATTGTTGGAGTAGCTGTGGCTGCACACCACATCACACACATCGCATCCCCCATCGGTCCAGTTGTCATGGGCGCAGATCGATCCGCACACGCCACACACGCCACCGGTCCAGCTGTAATGCTCACACACTGCGTCGCAGACGCTGCAGACGCCGCTTTCCCAGGAATGCTCGCACTCCGCCGCCACATAGGACAGCGACAGCGTCCCGTCAGCGTTGACCAGCAGGGTGAAGGTGATCTCCCGCCCCTTGGGGACCCGAAGCTTATCGGCATTTTCTCCCAGCGTGGTGGTATCATACAGCGTCGCCCCAGTGGCATCATCACCGGGATAGCCCATGGTCATATACCAGTACCGGTTGTTGCTGGTCTTGACGGCCACATAGCTGACCTCCGTGAAGGTCACCACCAGCTTGCCATCCACGAACTTGTAAACGCCGATGTTGTCGGCATCCTCCTCGCAGGCGTAGTTGGCACCATTGATGTAGCCGAAGAGATAGTAGTCCTTCACCGGCTCCTCCATGCCGCACACGCTGCACCAGCCATCGACATAGCTGTGGTCGCAGGCCGTACCGCAGAGGCCGCAGACGCCTTCAGACCAGCTGTGGTCTCCCAGAGCGGCTTCCTTCAGCTGATACACCGTCCGGGTCTCCACCTTCCGGGTGTCGCTGGCGGTAGCAGCGGTATCGCTCCAATCGGACCAGTCGGTCCAGCGCTCATAAGTGAACTGGTTCTTGTAAGTGGTGTACTTCTGAGCATACACCGTAGTGGGCCACCACCAATCGGAATTGGAGCAAGTGGTGGAATTGGGATAGTAGTAACTGCCGTCGGTCTCGTCATAATTGGACAGGCTGGACGGTGCCGTGGTGCTGTAGAACGCGTGGAAGGTGGTATAGCTTCCACTGCTGGACTGGACGGAATAGTAGGAACTGGCGTAGCACCAGTGGTGGTACAGATAGCCCGCCACCGCGTCCGAGTCGATCACGGTCTTGGCAGTCTCCGTCTCAGAGGCCGTGACCTTGGAGGACTTCTTGTTGTACTGGGTGTACAGGCTGCTGGAGGTAGAGAATCCGGTGGTCCAGCTATTTACATAGTTCACCGTGCCGGAGCCGGACTCGACCCACTGCGAGCCGACCCGGGTGTAGCCATCCAGAGAAGTCTCATAGGAGGTAGTGGTCTCATAGTCACTGTAACGGTACTGGGTCTTGCTTTCGAACAGGCTCTCGTCCATCCCCTCCGGGATCTGATCCACCCAAACGGTGGTCAGCTCATCCGCTGTCAAGGTGTAGCTGTCGCCGCAGTCGCCGCAGACATACTCATAGCTGGCATAGTCCTTACAGGTAGCGGCATGAGCGGTCATGGTGTAGTCGTGGCCGCCGGAAGTCAGCACCTCGGTCTGCACATCCCCACAGACGGAGCAGGTCCGGGTGCGGGAGCCATCGGCGATGCAGGTCGCCTCCACTGTGGACCAGCTGCCATAGCTGTGGCCGGTGGCGGCGGTGGTGGTCTCGCTGATCAGGCCGCAGGTGGCGCAGGACTTCACCGAGACTCCCGCCTCCGTACAGCTGGCCGCCTGGATCGTGGTGGTGGAATAGGAATGGGAACAGCTGCTCTGGGACACGCTGGAGGGGATCACCACGAAGTATTCCTCCATCAGTTCCACCGTGCCGGTATTGGAAGCCAGCGTGGTGGCATCGGAAGCATAGTAGTTCTGGTAAGACGCTTCCAGAACATAGGTATACTTGCCGGTAGCCAGACTGCCGAATTTGGTATTGGCATCGATGGTGCTGGACTTGAGGGTGTAGGAGGTCCCGCCCACCGTATCGCTGGCGCTCATAGCAACGGATCCACTGGTGCCGAAGCCGGAGTAGACCTTCAGCGCCGCGGCGGTCAGATAGTTATACTTGGAGCCGATCGTACCGTTGACCACGAAGCCGTTGCCGGACACCTGCCCATTGGGGGCGGTGGCACCGGAAAGGGTGATATCGGAAATGATATCATCCACATAGCTGACGTGCCCGGCGTACATATAGCCGGTCTTGCCGCCGGTGGTGGTGACCTGATACCACAGGTTGCCGCCAGTGTTCTTATAGAGCTTCACAGCGGTATAAGTATCCCCCGCAGCCGCCGTCTCCAAGGTGGAGCTGTCATTGCTGCCCGCGGCGCAGGGCTGGGAGTTCACCGGCGTGCTCTTGGACGCCTGGATGGTACAATGAGAAGCATAGGTCTCACAGGTGGAAGCGTAATCGATGGAAGCACTGCCGTTGTACCACTGATGGACCTGATCGATGGTGTCATAGATCGTAGAGCCATACACGGTATAGGTGGCAGAGGATCCGCTGACGGTCATCTTGGTCAGTGCCCGCTGCCAGGGGTCCAGGATCTGATACACGCCGTCAGAGATCTGGCCCACCACCACCACATAATGTCCCGCGCTGGAATAGCCGGGGATGTGGATCACGGGAGGGCTGTACTTTCCGTTGCCATTGAGGTAATTGCTCATGGCTGTGGACAGATAAGAATAGGAATAGTAAGTACTGCCGCCCCAACCGTAGCTGAAATATGTACTGCCATTGTTGGGGGTCAGGATATCATCGGCAGTCTTATTGATGCCGATGTAGGACAGGGCCATAGAGATACTGGCCGTACCGCACTCCACCTGAGGTCCGATATAGTTACCAAAGGTACTGCTGGGCCAATAGGCAGAATAGAACATGGAATCGCTGCTCACCTGGGACACATAGCGCACCGTGCCGCAGGTGACAGTGGACGAATACCCATACTCGATCCACGCATAGGGCGCATAGGCGCTCTGGGTCGCCGCGCTGACATGGACAGGTGCCATCCCTACCATCAGCAAGCAGACCAAAAGCAAACAGACCGCTCTTCTCATCATGATATTACCTCCGTATCGTCCCGAACTCCAGAAGATCCAACAGATCATCTTCCAAAAATCCGAGCAAGATCTATACAAAAAGTATACATGATAGCCCCCAAAAAATCAAGCCATTTCCCCACCCCTCCCCCGCCCGTGGTATAGGCGCAATGCCTTCCCCCGAGGGGAAGGTGGCCGAGCGCAGCGAGGTCGGAAGAGGAATGCGGGCAGTAACTTAAAAGTTCAGAAAACCTATCAGACTTGCTGAAACGCGAAACGATGTTCCAAGTCTATCCCGCCCCGAAGCCATCACGTCGCCGCCCGCATCCCCCTTCCGCCCCAGTGTGCGCACTGGGGCACCGTAATAGAGGTATGATCTCCCCCGGAGATCATTACTATCTCGATTCGCTGCGCGACGCACCACTCCCCGGGGGGGAAGGCATCGCGCCTGCGGCGCTCAGTACGCCAAACGATGATCTGCCACCCTGCCATCCCACATCCTCCACCCAAAGGAAAGGCACGTCCCAACTCACTGGAACGTGCCTTCTCTCATTTATCGAACCGTACAGCTATCCTCTTCCAGCTGCTTTTGCGCCGCGGACAGCATCAGCTTGATCCGGTTCAGCTGGTTGACCTGGCTGGCACCGGGATCGTAGTCCACCGCGATGATGTTGGCCTGGGGATAGGCCTTTTTCAGCACCTTGATCACGCCCTTGCCCACCACATGGTTGGGTAGACACGCGAAGGGCTGGATGCACACGATATTCGGCACCCCAGTACTCAGCAGCTCCGCCATCTCGCCGGTAAGGAACCACCCTTCACCGTACTGGTTGCCGATGGACAGGAAGGGCCGTGCCAGCTCCGCCACATCCTTGATCGGCATAGGAGCTTCGAACCGACGGCTCTTCTCCAACGCCTCCAAAGCCGGCTTGCGCAGCCACCGGATCGCAGCCACGCCCAACCGGGACACCAGGTCCGACTTGGCCCCCAGGAACTCCCGTTTATATGTACCGTTGTACAACGAATAGTTCATGAAATCCAGCAGATCCGGCACCACCGCCTCGGCACCTTCCCGCTCCAGCAGCTCCACCAGATGCCCATTGGCAAGGGGCATATACTTCACCAGGATCTCTCCCACGATGCCCACCCGGGGCTTGCGAAGATCCTCATGGATCGGTAAGCGGTCGAACTCCTCCACGATCCCCCGGCATACCTTCTTATAGCTCCAGCCGCTTTTGGGGTCCACCAAGGACGCGATCGCGATCTGCTTCCATTTCTGATGCAGCGCATCAGCCGAGCCCGCATCCTTCTCATAGGGCCGGACCCGATACAGGCAGCGCATGAACAGATCGCCATACACCGCCCCATGGATCGCCTGCTTCAGCAGTCCCAGAGGGATCTTGAACCCGCTGTTCTTCTCCAGCCCCTGGGCGCTGAGGGAGACCACCGGGATGTGGGACAGGCCCACCTTGTCCAAGGCTCTTCGGATGAAGCCCACATAGTTGCTGGCCCGGCAGCAGCCGCCGGTCTGGGTCATGATGATCGCGAGTTTATCCGTATCATACCGCCCAGACAGCACTGCCTCCATGATCTGTCCCACCACCGTGATCGAGGGGAAACAGGCATCGTTGTTGACGAATCTCAGCCCCGTGTCGATGGCAGTGCGGTCATCGTTGCTCAGCACCTCCATATTGAAGCCGTATTTCCGGAACACCGGCTCCAGGATATCGAAATGGATCGGGCTCATCTGGGGTGCCAGGATCGTATAGCCATCCTTGAACATCTTCTGAGTGAACTCCGACCGCTGATACCCCTCCCGGATCCCGGTGGCCCGGATGCCCTGATCCCGGCGCATCTTCATGGCCGCCAGCAGACTGCGGATCCGGATCCGCACCGCCCCCAGGTTGTTGACCTCATCGATCTTCAGCACAGTGTAGAGCTTGTTGGCCTTCTCCATGATCTCGCAGACCTGATCCGTGGTCACCGCGTCCAGGCCGCATCCGAAGGAATTCAGCTGTACCAGTTCCAGATCCTGCCGGGAGCTGACGAACTCCGCCGCGTTATACAGTCGGGAGTGGAACACCCACTGATCCAGCACCCGCAGCGGCCGCTTGGGGCTTTCCACCATGGGGATGGAATCCTCAGTGAACACATACAGCCCATAGGAAGCGATCAGCTCCGGGATGCCATGGCAGATCTCAGGATCGATGTGGTAGGGCCGCCCTGCCAGCACGATGCCGCAGCCGCCCTCCTTCTCCATCTGTTCCAAAAGCTCCGCGCCCTTGGCCCGGATATCCTCCTTGGCCTGCCGCTGCTCCTTCCAGGCCAGGCTCACTGCTCGGCGGACCTCCGTTTCGCTTATCTGCCATTCCTCGCCGCAGGTCCGCACCAGCCGGTCAGCGGCGGTCTTCTCATCGGTGAAGGCGATGAAGGGCCGAATATAGCGCACCCCGCCTTCCGTCACCGCTTCCACGTTGTTCTTCAAATTCTCGGCGTAAGACACCACGATCGGGCAGTTGAAATGGTTCTGTGCCTGCTCCGACTCCTGATATTCATAGAACACACAGGGATGGAACACCGTCTCCACCCCCTGCTCGATCAGCCATTGCACATGACCGTGAGCCAATTTGGCAGGATAGCATTCCGACTCCGAGGGGATCGACTCCATGCCCTTCTCGTAGATCTTTCGGTCGGACAAGGGCGACAGCACCACCCGGAAGCCCAGCTCCCGGAAGAACGTGGCCCAGAAGGGGTAGTTCTCATACATGTTCAGCACTCTGGGGAGACCGATCTGCCCCCTGGGCGCATCCTCCAGCACGGCCTGATCGAAGATCCTGTGCCGCTTGTAGGCCACCATATCCTCGCCCTTCTTGCCGCTGCCGCCACCGCCGATGCCCTTCTCGCACCGGTTGCCGGTGATGTGCCGACGACCACCGGGGAAGATGTTGACGGTGAGCATACAGCTGTTGGAGCAGCCGCCGCAATGGGTGGTCTTGGTCTTGTAGGTCAGCTGCCCGATCTCCTCCAGGCTCAGCATGGACCCCTCCTGCCCCCGATAACGATCCTTGGCGATCAACGCGGCACCAAAAGCGCCCATGATGCCGGAGATGTCGGGACAGGTCACCTCCACCCCCGCGATCTTCTCCAAAGCCCGCAGCACCGCCTGATTGTAGAAGGTGCCGCCCTGGACCACGATGTGGCTGCCCAGCTCCGCCGCATCTACCAGCTTGATCACCTTGTAAAGGGCATTCTTGATCACCGAGTAGGCCAGGCCCGCCGAGATCTCCGCCACGCTGGCCCCTTCCTTCTGGGCCTGCTTCACATTGGAGTTCATGAACACCGTGCATCGAGTGCCTAAGTCCACAGGAGCCGATGCGAACAGCGCCTCCCGGGCGAAATCCTTGGCGGAGTACCCCAGAGAGTTGGCGAAATTCTCGATGAAGCTGCCGCAGCCGGAGGAGCAGGCCTCGTTGAGCAGCACCGTATCCACACAGCCCTGGCGCAGCCGGATGCACTTCATATCCTGCCCGCCGATGTCCAGCACGCAGTCCACGTCCTTGTCGAAGAAAGCCGCGGCAGTGCTGTGGGCCACCGTCTCCACCTCGCCCTCGTCCAGAGAAAAGGCGGATTTCAAAAGGGCTTCCCCATAGCCCGTGGAGCAGGACCGACAGATCCTTGCCCCCTTGGGCATCTCCAGGCGCAGCGACTCCACCGCGCCCATAGCCGTCTTGATGGGATCGCCCTGGTTGTTCCCATAGAAGGACCACAGCAGCTGCCCCCGGTCGCCGATCAGCGCCATCTTGGTGGTGGTAGAGCCTGCGTCGATGCCTAAGAAGCAGTCCCCCTCATAGGAAGCCAGCTCCCCCTTGGGCACCACCGCCCTGGCATGACGGCGGCAGAAAAGGTCATATTCTCCCCGACTTTCGAACAGCGCCGGGAGCCGGGGCATCTCGAAGGACACCTGCACTCCCTGCTCCAGCCGGTGGATCATATCCCGGATCTGTACCACCTGGGCATCCTCGCTCTCCAACGCCGCGCCCATGGCGGCGAAGAGGTGGGAGTTCTCGGGATCCACGGTGGTCTCCTCCGTCAGCTTCAGCGTCCTGACGAAAGCCTTCTTCAGCTCCGGCAGGAAGTGCAAGGGACCTCCCAGGAAGGCCACGTGGCCCCGGATCGGCTTGCCGCAGGCAAGACCGGAGATCGTCTGGTTCACCACCGCCTGGAAGATCGAAGCCGCCAGATCCTCCCGGGTCGCACCCTCGTTGATCAAAGGCTGGATGTCCGTCTTGGCGAACACACCACACCGGGCAGCGATGGGATACAGCCGCTGATAGCGCCTGGCCGCCTGATCCAGCCCCGTGGCGTCGGTCTGCAAGAGGGACGCCATCTGGTCGATGAAGGACCCGGTGCCACCAGCACAAACGCCGTTCATCCGTTCCTCCAGACCACCCTTGAAATAGATGATCTTGGCATCCTCGCCACCCAATTCGATGGCCACATCCGTCTGAGGGGCCACCTTCTGTAAGGCCGTGGCCACCGCCACCACCTCCTGGACGAAGCCGATCTCCATGGCTTTGCCCAGATTGATGGAGCCTGATCCCGTGATCTTCACCCGAAGAACGCACTCGCCCAGCCGCTCCCGGGCTTCCTTCAAAAGCTCCGCCAACGTCTTCTGGGTCTGTGCGTGATGACGGCGGTATTCCCCAAACAAGATCTCCCCCGCCCCATCCAGCACCACCAGCTTCACCGTGGTAGAGCCGATATCGATACCTGCGCGATATTCCTTCATTGATACACCTATCCCATGATATAGTTATTTGGAAACGTTACCACAGAAAACTAAACTCAATCGAAACTCCCCATCTTCCCGCCGATCGTCCCCCACCCATGAAAACAGATCAGCCCGGACCGTCTGGGCTGATCTGTCTGTCATCCATATTCACATCCCGCTCTTAGGCAGCCTCACCGTGAAAACGGTCCTGCCTCCCTGGCTGCTGACTGTGACGGACCCCTTGTGTAAGTCCACCACCTTCTTCACGATCGCAAGACCGATCCCATTGCCCTGGGTCGCCCGGGATCCATCTGCCTGGTAGAATTTGTTGAAGATCCGTTTCAGGCTCTCCGGCGGGATATCCTTCCCGGTGTTGGCGATCGACACCACCACCTGCGCGTCCTTCTCCTCCACCGTCACCCATACGCACCCGAATTCCTCGGAGAATTTGATCGCGTTGTCCAATAGATCGATCCAAACGTGCTTCAAAAGCTCTTCGTTGACCTCTGTCTCACACTCCGAGATCGCCAGCTCCAGCTCCAGGGACTTCTTGGTCCACTTGTCCTCCAGCAGCAAGATCGCGGAGCGGACCTGCTCCGCCACATTGCACCGGCGCACATTGGTCAGGATCGTCTGGTTCTCGATCTTGTTCAGCTCCAGCACGCTGGTAGCCATATGGGAAAGCCGCAGCGACTCCTCTTCGATGATCGCCAGATACTCCATCCTCTGCTCCTGGGTCAGATCCTCCCGCCGCAGCAGCTTGGCGAACCCGGCGATGGACACGATGGGGGTCTTGAACTCATGGGAGAAATCATTGATGAAACCGCTTCGCAGCAGCTCCGTCCGCTCCAGCTCTTCCGCTGCGGTGTTGAAGCTGTCCTCCACCTCCTGGAAGGTGGGGTGGGCAGAGATCGGCCGTCCGAATCGGATCCTGGCCTTCAGATCCCCCGCCGCCAGCCGGTTCATCTGATCGACGAACCGGTTCACCGGCTGCATATAGATCTTTCCGGTAAGGGATGCCACGATCACGCTGGTCACCATGCTGAACCCCGCCATCATCAGAAGCGTGCTGACCGAAGACAGCTCCTCAGGCAGCACACCGGTCCGGATCAGTACCAGGATCAGCCCCACCGCCACCAGCAGCGACGCGATCTGGATCACCAGCACCAACGCCGCCACCAGCAGCGTCAGCCCCATCCGGTTTTTCCGTTTCTCCTGCTTCATACCTTCTTCACCGCCTTGTATCCCAGTCCCCGTACGGACAGGATCTCGAACTCCTCCCATCCCTCGAACCGTTTCCGAAGCCTTCCGATATGTACCGTCACCGTCTCCCAGCCGGTATCGCTGTCCGCGCCCCAGATCTCATCCATCAGAGCGATGCGGGTGAAGATCTTCCCTGGATAGGACAACAGCTTGTAAAGCAGCAAGAATTCCTTCTGAGGCAGTTCCTGGACCTGCTGTCCCTTGGTGACCGTCAGAGAATCATAGTCCAGCACCACGTCCCCGATCACGATCCTCCGCTCGCTGACGATCCTTGCCCGCCGCAGCAGCGCCCGGATCCGCAGGAGCATCTCCGTCTCATCCACAGGCTTCGTCATATAGTCATCGGTGCCCACCAGGAAGCCCTTCTGTTTGTCCACCGGCAGATGCTTGGCAGATACCATCAGGATCGGCAGCTGGTTGTCATTCTCCCGCAGCAGCCGGGTGAACTCATAGCCATCCATCTTGGGCATCATGATATCCAGCACCACCAGATCGATATGCTCCGTATCCATGATCTGCAGGGCCTGCTCCCCATTCTCCGCGGTGGACACATGGTAATTCTCCGCCTGGAGCACCGCCGACAGCAGCCGCCTGGTGTTCTTGTCATCATCGACCACCAATATCCGAAACATCCGCCACACCTCCGATCCTTTCCCTTCATTTTACGCCCCACCGCCCCATCCGTCAACCCCCAACGAAAACGCCCCGGTAGTCGCCCCCCAGCGCAGATGATGGAGGAAACGAGACGCATAGGATCGCCAGCAGCGCAGACACGCCCTTGGAGAGCCGTCCCGCAGGCTCCGGCGTCTCTTTCCTTGCTGCCACCTGGGAGATCTTGATGGGCTTGCCCACATCGTCATAGATGTAGTCGCCCTTGTGGTCATCGGCTCCAGTCAGCATACCGCATATCTCACTGGCGCGGAAGCGCCCTTGCCCTCCCCCCCGGGAGACAATGCCGTCAATTTAACGTATCCAATGGTCAAATCTCTGTTTGACAGGGAGATGACATCAACGCCATCATAGGGGCGGGTCAGTGACCCGCCCCTACGATGGCGCTGCTGTCATCCGCCCGAGAAATAGGGATCTGACAGCGTATCTCTTAAATCGACAGCATTTCCGGGGGGCGGAAGAGGACTGCTGTTCCCAGTAGATGGCCACGACGATGATCTACGATGACGCTACGCCAGGATCCTAGCCGTAGCCTCCTCCTCATACTGCCGGGAATAGAGCGCATGGTAATACCCCCGCTTTTCCAGCAGCTGGGCATGGCTCCCCTTCTCCACGATCTTGCCGTTTCGCACCACCAGGATCATATCCGCGTCCCGCACAGTGGACAGCCGGTGGGCGATCATGATCGTGGTCCGCCCAGCGGTCACTGTCTCCAGAGCCGCTTGGATCTTCTCCTCCGTCATGGTATCCACAGAAGCGGTAGCCTCATCCAGGATCAGTATCCTGGGGTCTGCCAGGATCGCCCGGGCGAAGGAGATCAACTGCTTCTCCCCGGTGGAGAGCAGATCCCCACCCTCCCCCACGTCGGTATCCAGCCCCTTCTCCAGTCGGTGGATGACCTCGTCAGCGGAAACGGTACGCAAGGCGCTCCAGATCTGCTCCTCCGTCGCATCGGGACTACCCATCAGCAGGTTGTCCCGGACGGTGCCGGAAAATAGGTGGGGCGTCTGCAAAACATAGCCGATAGCATCCCGCAGCCAAAGCTGGGACCGTTCCCGGGCATCCCGCCCGTCGATCAGCAGCGCCCCTTCCGTGGGCTCATAGAACCGGCAGATCAGATTGGCAAGGGTGGATTTCCCCGCCCCCGTCTCCCCCACGATCGCCACCCGGGTGCCGAAGGGGATGTCCAGAGAGAAATGCTCCAGTACCGTCTCCTGTCCGTCGGGATAACGGAAGGTCACGTCCCGGAAGGAGATGTCCCCCTTCACCGGCTCCCAATTCTCCCGCTTGGGACTCAGAGTATCGCCGTACTTTTGGATCACCTCCGGCGTGTCGGTCACATCAGACTTCACTTCAAGCAACCCTGTGAACCGCTGGATATTGACCTGGGTGGTGACCAGGTCGGATACGATGTCCACCAGCCACCGCAGCGGCTCCATCATCCCCTGGGCATAGGACATGAACACAGCGAAGGTCCCGATCTGGGTGGCAGCCAGATATCCGCCCTTCCACAAAACGATCGCCAGCGCCACGCTGGATGCAAAGCTCATGGTCCCGGCGAACAGTCCCCGCAGCCGGGAAGCCCGGACGCTTTTCTGCCGCATCTGGCCGGTCACGTCCCGGAACCGCGCCACCATCTTCTCCTCGATCGCCAGGGATCTGATGGTCTTGGCCCCGGTGATCCCCTCATTGAGATCGCCGGTGATCTTGGAATTGACCTCCCGGATGTCCCCATTGACCCGGATCAGCTTCTTCTGGAAGATGGCGAACAGGACCACCAGCAGCGGCAGGATCGACAGCACCATAGCCGCCAACCCGGCATCCAGCGCCACCATCATCACCACTCCGCCGATCAGATAAGAGATCCGCCAAACCCCGTCCACCAGCGACCAGCTGACCAAGCTGCCGATCCGGGATGTATCGCTCATGAGCCGGGCGTGGATGTAACCCACGCTGTTCTGGTTGAAATAGGAGAAGGACAGGGTCTGCAAATGCTGGAACCCAGTCTGCCGCAGCTGCCGATCCACCCGCATCTCGATGATGGTTGCAAGGGCGCAGGAGATGTAGTTGGACCCCGCCGCCACCAAGATGGTGAGGATGTAAAGGGTCAGAAACACCACCAAAACATGGAAGTCCCCCAGCCCCACGAAATGATCCAGCGCGTACCGCTGGAACAAGGGCAGGATGATATCCGTCAGGCTCCCCACCAGTCCAAAAAAGATCATGACGAAAAGCTTCCCCCGAACACATCGCAGGAAGGGCAGGATCTTCCCGATCCCGAACCATTTCAGATGCTTCCCCTTTTTCGTTCCCATCACGGCCCCACCTCCTTCCGTCCGCTTTGGGCCTCATAGATCCTTTGATATAGCCCACCGGAGCCCTTCAGCTCCTCATGGGTCCCCTCCTCCACGATCCGCCCCCGGTCCAGGACGATGATCTTATCGGCGGCGGAAAGGGTTGTGATCCGATGGGAGATCAGGATGACGCTGGCCTTCCCGAACCGCTGAGCGATCGCCTGCCGGATCTTGGCATCGGTCTGGGTATCCACAGCGGACAAAGAATCGTCGAATACCAAGATCGGCGTGTCCGTCAGCAGCGTCCGGGCGATGGCGGCACGCTGCTTCTGTCCGCCCGACAGCGTCACGCCCCGCTCCCCCACCATGGTCTCATACCCGGAAGCGAAGGACCGGATCGTCTCATCCAATGCGGCGGCCTCCGCGGCAGCGCGGACCGCATCAGGATCCGGCTCCCGGGCCGCGATCCCGATGTTCTCCCCGATGGTCCTGGAAAACAGGAAGGGTTCCTGTAATACCATGCCGATGTTGCGCCGCAAGTGCGCCGTCCGGATCTTCCGGATGTCCGTCCCGCCGATGGTGATCCTGCCGCCGTCCTCCGCCAGCGGATACAGCTTGTCCAGAAGCATCATCAGCGTGGTCTTCCCACTGCCGGTGCCGCCCAGGATCCCCAAGGTGGTGCCCGCCTTCATGGTGAAATGGATGTCATGGAGCATCTCCGGGGCGTTCTCATAAGCGAACCGCACGTGCTGGAAGGAGATGTCCCCATCCATAGGCGCATCCCAAGCATCGGGATCGTCCCGCTCCACATCAGGCTCCATGATCTGAGCCACCCGGCCGATGGAGACACCGGCCTTGCTCATCTCACTGATCATCCGCCCCAGCTGACGGATGGGCCAGATCATCATGGCATTGTAGGAGATGAAGGCGATGTATCCTCCCTCCTCCAGACTGCCATAGACGCAGAAATAAGCCCCGAATACCACCACCAGCATCACCTGGACTCCGGAAAGGATATCGCAGATGCTCCAGAACCGGGAAAGGACCTTGGCCATCTTCTCCCAGATCGATGTGTAGTGGTCGTTCTGCTTCTGGAACCGTTGGATCTCCGCCCGCTCCCGCCCAAACGCCCGGACCACCCGCACACCGGTCAGATCCTCCTGGGCCAAGGCAGACAGCTTCCCCTCGTTCTCATCACATTCCAGGAACCCCTCATGGACCTTGCGATGGAACAGGAAGGAATAGAGGATAGTCACCGGGGTGGGGATCAGAGCGATCAGCGTCAGCAGCGGGTGCATGGACACCATGAAGCCGATCGACAGCCCCAACAGCAGCACGATCCGAAACACAGAAGTCAGCTGCTCCGACAAAAAGTTTTTCGTAGTATCGATGTCCGATGTACACCGCTGGATGATGTCCCCGGTCTTGTTCTTCATATGCCAGGACAGGGGCAGCCGCTGGATCTGGGCATACAGCTGATCGCGCATGGTCTTGACCAGAGTCTCCGATGCCTTAGTCTCAAACACCCGAAAGCCATACTGAGAAAGCACCTGCACCGCCGCCACAGCCACCACCGCCAGGGCGAGCCCCCCAAGGACCCGCCCCGGATCGCCCGCCCCGCCACCAACGAGCCAGTCCACCGCCACCCGGATGATCTGGGGCTGTATCATATCCGCCAGCGCCGTGACCCCGGCGCAGATCACGCTCACCAAAAAGTACCGCTTGGCCCCATCCAAAAACCGCCAAAGCAGCGCCAGCGTCCTCTTGGCACTGTCTTTCTTTTTCAAACCTCATCTACCTCTCTTTCTCTCAAGGGGATCATCCACCAGCTCCCTGTTTATCGGGCAGTATGTTGCAACGCCATGTAGGGAAAGGGCATGCCCTTTCCGCCGCAAATCGTATACGATTTGCGGGAAATGGTGTATTTTTGTGAGCTTGCCGCAGCAAGCTCACCGGAAAGGGCATGCCCTTTCCCTACATAGCGTCGTGGTATACTGCCTCACAAACAGAAATCTGACAGCGTATCTCTTAAGACAGCATCGCTCCCAAGGAAGGGATCTGCACTTCCGCGCCATCATAGCATCGCCCTTCCCCCACTGTCAACCGCTCCACCGGAAAGTCACGGATAGTAACAGAAATGTCCTGCATATCAGTTGATTTCCTCTGAAAACTAGTGTAATATGACACAGATCAAGAAAAAAACGGAGGAACATATGACACTGGGAGAGAAGATCCGTTTCGCCCGGAAAAGCAGCGGCCTGTCACAGGAGCAGCTGGCAGAAAAGCTGTGCGTTTCCCGCTCCGCGATCGCCAAATGGGAGACCGACAAGGGCATACCGGACATCGAGAATTTGAAGATATTATCACGGCTGCTGAACATCAGCCTGGACACCCTCCTGGACGACAGCGCCGACCCCGGCTCCACAGTGATCCGGGAACCCTACCACCTTTCCGCCTACGGCCGTGGCTGTGAAAAAGTGAAAAAGGACCGCATGATGCGCCAGCGGTTCCCGGAAGGGGATATCTTCCCCCTGCTGGCCAGACCGGAGCTGCCCAACGAAGCGGGGACCCTGGACAGCACCCTGGGCTTCCTGACCCCAGCCCCCTTCGGTGGCCCGGAGTTCCTGAAAAGCGTCCGGGACATGGAAAAGGACTTCTACCTGGTGGACCAGGGTCTCGACCAATACTTCGTGACCGTGACCAACGCCACCCTGGAGATCCGCCCCCTGCCTCAAAAGCTGACCGAAAAGACCTTCCGCCTGGGCACCTGGCGCTTTATCCGGTGCGACCACCTGACAGATCCGTGATCACGCCCCAGCAACTTTCAAAACCGCGTATGTGGTCATCCCGTATCGTAAGTATCCCATCAAAGCGACCACCCCTTCCCCCAGGATCGATGCTGTGGACCTAACATATTCCTGTTTGGCGAGCAGTTCGTACACGCCCTTGCCCCCTCATTTATGAGGGGGGTGCCCCATAAGCGAAGCGCAGTGGGGCGGGGGGAGTCCGAATATCCCTCTGATCGTCGGACAGTTCGTATGCCCTCTGTAGGGGAGGGCCACCGACCCTCCCGGTGATCATGTGTAACATGATCACGCGCCGAAGGCGCAAAAATGAGACGTTTTCGTCTATCATCCCAACGCAAACGATCAT
>JAFTKE010000120.1 GCA_017456045.1 Oscillospiraceae bacterium | reverse complement strand
TTTACGATGGGGATCTGGTGATCGGCGGCGGCACCATCACCCAAGTCCTGGACTGATGGAGGGAGGTCGAACCCATGCCGATCCATTTCCGTCCCGCCACCATGGCAGAACTGCCCCAGATCCTGGAGATCTACGCCCACGCCCGTGCCTTCATGCGTCAAAACGGCAACCCTGACCAATGGGGGCATAACACCCCCTCCCAGTCCCTCCTGATCCGGAACATCCAGGATGGCGACCTGTATCTGTGCATGGACTGCGACCAGATCGCAGCCGTCTTCTATTATAAGGAAGGTCCGGACCCCACCTATCAGCATATCTACGACGGGCACTGGCTGGATGACCAGCCCTACGCCGTGATCCACCGGATCGCCGTGGCCGCCCACCGCAAGGGCATCGCCTCCCACTGCTTCGCCTATGCCCTGTCCCGCTGCCCCAATTTGCGGATCGATACCCACCGGGACAACCTGCCCATGCAGCGTTCTCTGGCCAAAAATGGCTTCACCCGCTGCGGCATCATCCACCTGGAAAACGGCGACGAACGGATCGCCTACCAGAAAAGCCTTCCATGACACGCCCATATCCCCAAAAAGAAAACGACGTGCTGCCAGCACGTCGTTTCAGTCTGTCAAAGAACCCCTGTTTTCATTAAACGAAAACAGGGGCTTTGTCGTATTTCTGTAGAATCAGCAGCCATATTTGTGGAAAAATGGAGTTGTTCCAACTCCATTTTGCTAGTTTTTTGAGATTCATGGCAGCATATTTGAGCCTGACCCATCTCGTGACTGCGGCCAAGCCTCTATGGTGCGTATATCGCATCGCGTGCTTTTCTTTCGCATCCGCAAAGACACGCTCGATCGTTTCCTTGCGCTGCGCATAGATCCTCTTTGCACGCTCTGTCTTTCGTATCTGTTCTACCAGATTCAAATACTCCTGCCAAATGTGTGCTGTGTATACCTTTTGCCCCTTCTCATTGGCTCCGCACTTCGCCTTACATGGACAACCTACACATCGCTTCGGCGTACTGCGGTAGATCCTCTTGCCATCGCGGTCTGTTGTCGTGTGGCGCAATCTTTCTCCTCGGGGACAGATATACGCATCATTTACAGGGTCGTAGGTGTATTCCCAAGGTTTATACCGTTCTTGACTTCCTTTGTATCTCGTATAAGGCAAGATGGGCACTTTCCCATCATCGAACGTTTTCTTTGCGATCCAAGGGGTCTTATAGCCGGCATCCATCGTCACGAACTGCACTTCATACTTACTCGTCACTGCATCATAGATACTATCCCACGCCACACTGTCGTGTATGTTCCCCGCTGTTACTTCCACGCCTAACACGAAACCTCTGTTGTCACAAGCAGTGTGGGCTTCGTAAGCAAATTGACGTTCATGCTCCCCTTTGACGAACATACCACTATCCGGATCCGTGGTGGATACGGTCTTTTCTGTAGTACCGCCGCCAGAAGGATCCTGCGAATCCATGTCATCCTTGTCATCTGCTATGGGCTTCTTGCCCAACTTCTCTCGTTCTGCATCGACTTCCCGGCGCAGCTGTCCCGAATATACTTTTGCTGCTTTCTTCACCTGCTCCTTTTGGAACTTCTTCTTATTGGCACTAGCCTTGATGTGCGTCCCGTCGATGAAGATGACGCTGGGGTCTACCATGCGATTATTGAGAGCCTTATTGAGGATATGTTCAAAGATCTCCTGGGTCAGTTCTTCAGGGAACCTCTTGCAAAACGCATAACTGACCGTGGCAAAATGCGGGATCTCATCCAGCAGGCCGTACCCTAAAAACCAGCGGTACGAAAGCGTATCCTGGATCCGTTGGTAAGTCTGCCGGAGGGAAGGGATACCAAACAGATGCTGGATAAGCACCATTTTGATAAGTACGACAGGATCTGTACCTGGTCTGCCATTATCGTGGCAATAATAGGGATCCAACCGCTCGTATAGCCACTCATAATCCATGACCTTTTCGATTTTCCGAAGAAGATGATCTGCCGGGACCAACGCTTCCAAGTCTACAATGATTGCTTCGCTTCTCGCATCTTTTCTCCATTGTTCCATAAGTACACCCCCGTTTCCTCTATTATACCAGAAACGGGGGTGTTTTTGAAGTTTTTTGACAGACTGAAACGACGTGCTGCCAGCACGTCGTTTATTTCATATCCTCACATCCGGGAAATACTGTGATACGAAGTCCACCTCCGCCACCTGGAAGCTCTTCCCATCCAAATGCTGCAACGCCCCTGCCTCGGTCTCGAAGGTGAAGGTCAGCTTATAGGAATAAAGCGCCTGGTAGCTCCGCCCGGACTGCTTGTCCAGCTTCCCGTACTTCCCATCCCCCAGCAGCGGATGGCCCGCATGGGCGAATTGGGCCCGGATCTGATGGGTCCGGCCGGTGATCAGCTCACACTCCACCAGAGAAAGCCCGCCCCGGCTGGCCAGCACCTTGTAATTAGTCTGACAGCTCTTGGACCCCGCCTGGGGCGTATCAGTGACGAACACCCGATTCTTCTTGGCATCTTTGAAAAGGTAGCCCTTCAGGCTCCCCTCTTTCCGCTTGGGGATCCCTTCCACGATCGCCAGATACCGCTTATCCAGCTCCCGATCCTTGATCTTCTGGTTCATGACCCGCAGCGCTTCGGCCGTCTTGGCGGCGATCACGATCCCGCCGGTGTTCCGGTCGATCCGGTTGCACAGTGCGGGGGTGAATGCGTTCTCCCCCCTGGGACTCCATTCCCGCTTCTGGTACAGATACGCCTGGATGTGGTCGATCAGTGTCCTGCCATACTCCGCCCCATCATGAGGATGCACAGCCAACCCCGGCCGCTTGTCCACCAGGATGATCTGATCGTCTTCGTACACGATCGACAGCTTCGGCGTCGCCACCGTCAGATACGCATTATCCTCCCGGGGCTTGTCGAAGAACTCATCATTGATATACAACTGCAGCACGTCCCCGGTCTGCAGACGTGTATCCCGTTCCACCCGCTTGCCATCCAGCTTGATCCGCTTGATCCGGATGTATTTCTGCGCCAGAGATGCCGGCAGGAGCGGCACCGCCTTAGCCAGGAACCGATCCAGTCTCTGTCCGGCGTCATTGGGTCCGATGGTGAATTCCTTCATCAGCCATTCCCCATGTTCTGCTCGAAATGCTGGTTGATCCGCTCCGTGAACTCCAGAGCGGAGTTGAAGCCCATCTTCCGCTGACGGTTGTTCATAGCCGCCACCTCCAATATCACTGCCAGGTTACGACCTGGGGTGATAGGGATGGTGTACATGGGCACCTTGACTCCCAGGATATCCATGTGCTGATCCTCCAGACCCAGCCGATCATACACCTCATGTGTCTTCCAGGGGACGATGTTCACCACCAGATCGATCTTGTTCTCTTCCTTCACCGCGCCCACGCCGAAAAGCCGTGCCACGTTGACGATGCCGATGCCCCGCAGCTCGATGTAGTTCCGGATCAGCTCCGGCGCGGTGCCCACCAAGGAATTGCCGGAGATCTTATGGATCTCCACCGCGTCGTCGGCGATCAAGCGATGTCCACGCTTCAAAAGCTCCACCGCCGCCTCGCTCTTACCGATGCCGCTCTCTCCCGTCAGCAGGATGCCCTCGCCATAGACCTCCATCAGTACGCCGTGACGGGTGATCCGGGGAGACATGGCAGAGTTCAGATAGGTGATGATCGCAGAGAAGATGGAGCTGGTAGGCTCCTTGCTGGAAAGCAAAGTGATATTATGCTTCTGGGCCATCTTCAGGCACTCAGGATCCGGCGCCACGCCCCGGGCGATCAGCAGCGCGGGGATCTTATAAGAGAAGAGCCGATCAAAGGTGATCGCCCGCTCCGCCGGTGTCAATTTGGCCAGATAGCTGATCTCCACATTGCCCATGACCTGCAAACGCATGGGTTCGAAATGGTCGAAATAGCCTGCCAGCTGCAATCCCGGGCGGGACATCTCCGCCACAGTCAGCCGGATCGCCCGATAATCGGTGGCAGCATATACGACCTGCAGTCCAAACGCCTCGACAAGGTCCGTCAGCGCCACGCTATAAGTATCGATCATGTTCGTCACAGCCCCCTTTTGGTCCATTATCGAGCCTATTATACCTGTGGTCAAAATGAATATCAATATATTTTTCAAAAAATCTGGAATTTTTATAAAATAACACTTGCATTTTCGTTTAAAGTCTGGTATCATATCTAAGCGCCTGTCGAGGGCGTATTTGATCGAACAAGATTGGAGGTGCAAATAATGGCGAAGTGTGATTATTGTGGCAAGGGCGTTACCTTCGGTATCAAGGTCTCCCACTCCCACAGACGTTCCAACCGCGCTTGGAAGCCCAATGTGAAGCGTGTCAAGGCCGTGGTCAACGGGACTCCGTGCCATGTGTACGCTTGTACCAGATGCCTCCGTTCCAATAAGGTGGAGCGCGCCGTCTGATCCCCCAAAAAAATCGACACCGCCATCGGCGGTGTCTTTTTTATTTGTATGACCGCGGCAAAGGAACCGCGACCTGCGATGAGGGCGCAGCCCCACGTGGTGATCTGCCATCATTTCGAACTGGGAACAAAACGTTCCCGTCCTTTCTTGGAGACCCCCACGTCAGGCTACGCCCTCCTCAGATCGACACGAAGCTTTTTACGGCCCGACCCACTCATTCTTGATTGGACCTGACCTCCGCCGACGCGGATCGGCGGCGTCTGCGGCGACGGCTGGTGGGCCGACGCTCCTCGGGATCGGCCTTCTCCGCCCTCCTGGCGTAAGCCTCCGCCGCCTCCGAAGTGGCCTCATAGGTCAGTCTGCTGACCCGGACCTTCCCATCCGGCTGATCCGACAACCGCACCCGGATCAGGAACTTGCCATGCTCTGCACAAGTGGCCAGATCCATATACCGATGCCCCGGCTGCGCGAACCACCGGGACCCCAGCATCTGCCGTCCGCATACCGGACAAAGGTTCTCCGGCCCGGTCATGGCGGCCAATGCAGCGTGCTTGTCCGCCAGATCATAGAACACCTTCCGGCTGATGCACCCAGGCAGCTCCGCACCGTGGAACCCATTGTCATGGCTTTTCAGGGCCTCATCATACTCCTGGATGCCCTTCTGGAGATCCAGCTTCGCACAGATCAGTGCCGTATGATAGGCATCCCCCAGCGCATCATGGGCCGGGCGGGTGGCCTGGATCTGGAAGATCTCCATAGCCGTTTTCAACGCCTTTTGAGAATTGGACCCATCGGTCTGAGCATTGAAGATCATCTGAGCGTTGTACCACTTCTGGGTCCAGTCCTCTTCCAGCTGGAACAGCCGCAGGTTCTCCCGCAGGATCCCGATATCGTCGAAGCCCCAGGTCAGGAAGATCACCTCTCCACCGCACCAGCCACGGAACTGCTCCATGGCGTCCGGGAACGCGATCCCTTCCTCCTTCAGCCGGGATTCCTTGATCCCGGTGAGCTTGCTGACCCTTCGATTGAGCCTGCGATAATACTTGGGACGGATCATGACCTGGAACTCATCCGCCACTTCCCCGCCTTCCGTCAGCCGCACCGCGCCGATCTGGATGATCTCTCCTCGGATCTGCACCGGCAGGACCTTCTTGGCAGAAGGAGACCCAGGCCAGGGCTGGTTCCATTCCATATCCAAAACGATATAGTCCATGTTATCTCTCCGTTCGTTCTTACGTAACGTTCATTCTATCACATCCACCACCATCCTGTAAACAAGAAGTTGTAAAGAAATACTCTGGCCCTATTTCGCATTCACGATTTGGCACTTGTTTTATGCCCAGTCGCTGGTATAATACCCTCATTCGATACAGAAAGGGATGACATCCATGTCATACAAAAAGATCCTTACCATCCAGGACATCTCCTGTGTGGGCCAATGCTCTCTTACGGTGGCGCTGCCGATCCTGTCCGCCTGCGGTCTGGAGACCTGCGTCCTGCCCTCGGCCGTGCTGTCCACCCATACCGCCGGCTTCACCGGCTACACCTTCCGGGACCTGACCGAGGATATGCCCGCGATCCGTGATCACGGGCTGAAGGAGGGCATCCGCTTCAGCGGCATCTACACCGGCTACCTGGGAAGTACCAAGCAGATCGACTACGTCGCCAGCATCTTCGACACCACCGGCACCGCCGACTGCCTCAAGATCGTGGACCCCGCCATGGCCGATAACGGGAAGCTCTACCCCGGCTTCGATGCCGCCTTCGTGGAAGCCATGAAGGGCCTGTGCGGCAAAGCAGACTACATCCTGCCCAATATCACGGAAAGCTGCCTCCTCACCGACACGCCCTACCGGACCCAATACAACGAGTCCTACATCGACCAGCTCCTGCAAAAGCTGTCAGAGCTGGGCTGTAAGAACATCATCCTCACCGGCGTCTCCTTCGAACAGGGCTATACCGGCATCATGGTGGTGGAGGACGGCGTGAAGCGCTACTACCGCCACGAGCTGCTTCCCAACAGCTGCCACGGCACCGGCGACATCTACGCCTCTGCCTTCACAGGCGCCCTGCTGCGGGGCAAGGATGCCTACACCTCCGCCAGGATCGCCGCGGATTACACCATGGCCTGCATCCAAGCCACCGCTCAAGAGAAAGACCACTGGTACGGTGCCAAATTCGAACCCGTCCTGATCCAACTGATCCAGGCATTGGCCTGAGCATACGAAATATCCGCCATGGATGTGCAATGTCACTTAGTTAAGGAAAGGTACGCACCGCAAGCCTCCCATTTGAGGGGAGGTGGGCCGCCGAAGGCGGCTCGGAGGGGTGTGTGATCAGCGCAGCTGATCACACACCCCTCAGTCAGCTTCGCTGACAGCTCCCCTACAAGGGGAGCCTTGAGGGCGTGCTTAACTTAATGACATTGCATGGATGTGGCGGATATTTTTATTTACACGCCACTCCTCGCCTGGTATAATAAATTCATATACGATCGGAGGTGCTATCCATGTCATTACAAAGCCTGATGCTCCGGCTCAGTGCGGGAAGGAACGACCGTAAACGCAACGCCGCCACCCCTCTCCCCCAGGGAGTCTTCCAGCAGCGGGACATCCGCTACAGCCGCCGCTGCCGTCTGGACGTATACTACCCCGAAGGCACCAAACAGCCCCTGCCCACCATCGTCAGCATCCATGGCGGCGGCTATGTCTACGGGGACCGCGAGATCTACCGCCTATATTGCATGGATCTGGCCCGCCGTGGGTTCACAGTCGTGAATTTCGATTACCGGCTGGCCCCCCGCTGGCATTTCCCCGCGCCTCTGGAGGATACCAACGCCCTCATGACCTGGATCTGCCACAACGCCCAGGACCACCACCTGGATCCCCAGCGTCTGTTCCTGGTGGGCGACTCCGCCGGGGCCCAGCTGGCCAGTCAGTATGCTGCCATCGCCACAGACCCAGACTATGCTGCCCTGTTCTCTCTTCGCGTTCCCCCGATCCATATCTGTGGCCTTGGGCTCAACTGCGGGATGTACGACGCCGGAGAACTGACCCAAGGGGAACGGACCGGTGTCATGAAGGACTATCTGGGGACCAAGCTCTCCAGCCAAGACCCCCGGTTC
>JAFTKE010000119.1 GCA_017456045.1 Oscillospiraceae bacterium | reverse complement strand
TAGCGCCGCCGCATCGATCCACTCACCGCACACCAATATCGGCACCGCCGGAGGACAGCCCACACAGGCCGCCGCCAGAACCTTCCCAATGCACGCTTCTACGGGAAGCGTGACGGTACGAGACAGCATGGCCTCCCGGATCGTCATCACCCGCACCCCAGGCTTGGGCATAGGTGCCGCAGCGTCCAAAGGAGCCCGCAGTACGATCTCCTCCAGCGCCCGTTCCAGCCGCTCCAACGCACACACGCCATTTTCCGGCGTGAACATCAGCACCAGGAAATCAGGGTCCGCGAACTCACACTCGATCCCCCGCTCCCGCAGAAGCTGGGCTAGCTCCATCCCAGTGTAGCCCGCCGCCCCAGCCCGGATGGTCAGCTTCAAGGGGTCCTCCCCCACCAGCGCCCATCCCTTGACTGAAAGCCGCACTTTCAGATCATCCAAAGCGGCAACGAACCGTTCCAGCACCGAGGGATAATCTCCCGCCAGATAAGCATTGGCCCTATCCAGCGACTGCAAGATCAAATAAGACGGACTTGTAGACCCAAACAACGCCAACGCATCCTTGGCACAAAAAACCATGTCATCGCGAGCCAGTCCGCAGACTGGCGTCTTAGTGTCCGTTGCCGCTTGCGGCTTACGGACACTTAGTGCAGAGCAGGCGATCCCCTCAGTTTTATGCCCAGCCCGGATATGCAGATACGCCCCTCCGGTCAGCACCGGTAGCGTCTTATGTGCCGAATCACAGCAAAGATCCGCCCCCAGATCGACCGGATGGCGAGAGGGCTTCAAAAACCGCAGATACGCCCCATGGGCATTATCCACCAAAAGCAGCGCCCCATGCCGGTGGCACACCTTGGCCAGACCGGCGATGTCCGCCACGGCCCCCAAATAATCAGGACTGGTGACATACAACGCCCCAGGCCGATGCTCCGCCAGGAACGCGTCCACCGCCGCCAGATCCAGATCGCAGGAAAGATAGCTCCCCGGACCCTCGCCATAGATCCATCTCACATCCAGATCCAGAAGCGCCGCCGCAGAAAGGAAGGTCTTATGGACGTTCCTGGCGGCCGCCACCACCCGGCTCCGACCTACGGTGGCCAAATGCAGCATCGCCCGGATGCACTGGGAGGACCCTTCCGTAGAGTAGAAGGTGGGACACCCAAAGAGTCGGGAGGCGTTCTCCTCACTGGAGCGGATGATCCCCTCCGCCTCATAAAGACTGTCTGCCCCCTGGACCTCAGTGATGTCCAGCGGCTCCATCCCCAACCGGGGGACGCCCTTATGCCCCGGCATATGCAGCCGAAGCATCTCCCGCGCCCGGTAATCCCGGACGAAATCGCAGATGGGGGTATCCATCACTTTTTCAGCGCCCGGGCGATCGCCACCATGATGGCGCACTCCATGCGCTTGCGGAACAGCTTACAGCCATACTCATACACGCCGGTGACAGAGCCGGTGGCGTGGTAGGCATTGGCGGCACAGCCGCCGGAGCAGTAGAGCCGTGCCCAGCAATCCCGGCACTCAGGATGGGCGTACACATTGCAGGCGGCGAACTCGCCCTGGATCTCCGTGTTGGTCACGCCCTGCCAGATATCGCCCAGCTTGAACTTATCATCGCCCACGAACTGATGGCAGGGATACAGGTCGCCCCAGGGGGTGACCGCCATATACTCGGTGCCGCTGCCACAGCCGGAGATCCGCTTGTAGATGCAGGGGCCGCCAATCAGATCGATCATATAGTGGTAGAAGGTGAAGGGCTTGCCCTCCTCATCCTTCTGGAGCATCAGCTGGGCAAGCTTTTCATACTGCTCCATGACGATGGGCAGATCCTCCTCCGTCAGGCGGGAAGGGTCATCCTCGCCGCACACCACCGGCTCCATGCTCAGCTCATTGAAGCCCAGATCCAGCATGGTCTTGATGTCCTCCAGGAAGTCGGGATTGGCATGGGTGAAGGTGCCCCGCATATAGTAGCCCTTCCCCTCCCGTGCCTCCACGAACTTCTGGAACTTGGGGACGATCTTCTCCCAGCTGCCCTTACCGGCATAGTCCACCCGATAGCGGTCGTGGACCTCCTTCCGGCCGTCCAGAGACAGCACCACATTGTGGCATTCCTTGTTGGCGAACTCGATCACATCCTCGTCCACCAGCACACCGTTGGTGGTGAGGGTGAAGCGGAAATTCTTCCCCTTCTCCTTTTCGATGCTCCGGGCGTAGGCCACCAGATCCTTGACCACCTGGAAGTTCATCAGAGGTTCTCCGCCGAAGAAATCCACCTCCAGGTTCCGCCGGGTGCCGGAATTCTCGATTAAAAAGTCCAGCGCCCGCTTGCCCACCTCGAAGCTCATCAGCGCCCGTTCCCCATGGTACTTGCCCTGACTGGCGAAGCAGTAGGAGCAGTTCAGGTTACAGCTGTGGGCGATGTGGAGGCACAGGGCCTTCACCACCCCGGCGGTCTTCTGCTTGAGCTTGCCCGCCATAGGCTCGAAGGTGTCCGGGGCGAACAGCTTGCCGCTGTCCTTCAGCTTCGCCACCTGATCGTAGCACCGGGACAGCTCCCCGGCTTCGATCGCCGGATACTTTTCCGCCATGGCAGCGATCACCGTCTCCCGGTCACTGCCCTCGAACATGGCGATCATATCATAGGCCACATCATCCACCACATGGACACCGCCGGAGCAAACGTCCAGCACGATGTTGTAGCCGCCTAGTTTATACTGATGGATCATAATTTCTATCTCCTTACGAAAAAATGCCGCCGTTACCGGCGGCATTTTGCATTTGCGATCACTTGCTCTCGCACTGCTGATTGGCGATACCGCAGCTGGTCTTGCAAGCAGACTGGCAGGAAGTCTGGCACTCACCGCAGCCGCCGTTGCAGGCGCTCTCGCACAGGTCACGAGTCTCGATGGTCAGGATATGCTCCATGGTAGTAACCTCCATTTGAATTGAAATGTTCCCTTGAATGTTACCATATCCAGATCCCAAAGTCAACACGAACAGCCATTTTCGACCTTAATTTTTTCTCGCAGCCACCGGCGCGCCAGCGCCCTTGCCCCCCTCATTTATGAGGGGGGTGCCCCACAAGCGAAGCGCAGTGGGGCGGGGGGAGTCCGAATAAAGTTACGGATCGCTCCCTGATCAAAGAAATACGTCACTTTAGATATACTCCCCCCGCCCCTGCGCTTCGCTTGGGCCCCCCTCGTAAACGAGGGGGGCGAGGCGTTTACCGCATCTGCCCATTAAACAGAGATTTGACATCGTTGCCCTTAAATTGGCCACACCGCCCCGAGGAAAGGAATGGACGCTCCCACCTCACTTTGGGAACACCACCGTCACCTTCGTCCCCTTGCCGGGAGCGCTGTCCAGCTGGATCTGACCTTCCAGTATCTGCACCGCGTGTTTGACGATGGAAAGCCCCAACCCGGTGCCGCCCACGGCCTTGGAATGGCTCTTGTCCACCCGATAAAACCGCTGGAAGATCCTGGCCTGATGCTCCGGCGGGATACCGATCCCCGTGTCCTCCACGGTCAGATAGGCCCCCTCGTCCTTCCGGCCCACCCGGACCGTCACCGACCCGCCAGGGCGATTATATTTGATGGCATTGTCGCAAAGATTGCCCAAAATACCCATCACCAGATCCGGGATAGCCTGGATCTTTACCGGCTGACCCTCCAAAGCCAGCGTCACCTGCTGTGCTGTGGCATGATCGACCGATCTGCTCACCACCTCCTGGGCCCTGGCATACAGATCCACCGTCTCGAAGGACATCTCCCCCACGCCCTCATCCAGCCGGGACAGATGTAGGATATCCTCCACCAGCCGTACCATCCGCTGGGCTTCCGCGTGAATCTTTTCCGAAAACGGCACCACATCCTCCGGTGCCACGATCCCCTTGGCCATCAGCTCCGCATAGCCGCTGATCGCGTGGAGGGGCGATTTCAGCTCATGGGACACATTGGCAGTGAACTCCCGCCGCAGCTGCTCGGACCGGAGCTTCTCCGTCACATCGAACAGCAGCAGCACCACACCGGTGACGGTCCCTTCGTGGATCACGGGGCTGGCATCCAGCTCATATTCCCCGTTGGTCAGTGATACCACCGTCTCCGTCCGCTTCCCATCCAACGCCTGGAGCAGCAGCTCCTGGAACCCCAGATCCTTGTCGTAGGTCAGGATATCCGTCCCCACGCTCCTGTGGCTCAGCCCCAGGATCCTTCGGGCCGCCGGGTTCAGGATCAATATCTGACAGCTGTTGTTCAGCAGCACCAGACCTTCGCTCATGCTGGCAGTGATGGTATCGAATTCGTTTTTTCGATGGACCAGATCCCTTGCCTGGATCCTCACCTGCCGCTGCTGAGCATCCAACCGACGCAGCAGCGGGGTCAGCTCCCCATAGCAGCCATTGGTCATGGGATCCTCCAGATCCAGCTCGTTCAGCGGTTTCACGATCGCCCGGGACAACCGGCTGGCCAGGAACGCCGATAGCACCAGCGCCAGCGCGATCACCAGACAGATCGGCTGTGCCATAGCAAGGATCAGGTTCAGCATGGAGTTCTGAGCCATAGACAGCCGGATCACCGTCCCGTCCGGCAACCGCTGGGCACTGTAAAAGTAGCTCTCCTCCAGAGTCACGGAGTACCGGGCGCTCTCGCCATAGCCGCTTTCCAGCGCCTCCCGGATCTCCTCCCACTCCAGATGGTTCTCCATCTGCTCCGTCTCCATGTGGTCATCATACAGCACGGTCCCATCCGCCCCGATCCACGTGATCCTGCAATCGGGTATCTGCAGCCCATCGAAGTAAGCCACGCCCTCATGGGACGCCGCCTGAGCGGCCAGCAGGGTCTGGTTTTTCAGCTGCTCCTGCTGGATCTGGGTGTAGTAGCTGTACAACAGGCCCATGATCGCGGAAAGGGATGCCAGCAGCACCGCCAGTGCCACCAGCAGGATGGACCGAAAGATCCTCTTGGTCATAGCGTCCTCTCCATCCGATAGCCCACGCCCCGCACGGTGCGGATATGGCCGCCGGCGCTGCCCAGCTTGGTCCTGAGTGTACCGATATGTACATCCACAGTGCGGCTCTCCCCCACGAAATCCGTGCCCCAGATGCTCTGCAGCAGCTGATCCCGGGAGAACACCTGTCCGGGATGCTCCAAAAACAGCTGCAACAGCTCATATTCCTTCCGGGTCAGCTCCACCCGCTCCCCGTCTACCCGGACGATATGCTCCGTGATACACATGGAAAGCGTGCCCATGTTGAGATACCCGTCCACCTTTCTAGGCGCGGTACGGCGCAGCACGGCCCGGATCCGGGACACCATCTCCATCATCCCAAAGGGCTTGACCAGATAATCGTCCGCCCCCATGTCCAGTCCCATGACCTTGTCATACTCTGTGCCCTTGGCGGTGGCCATGATCACCGGCACCCGTGCGGTAGCAGCATCCGCTTTCAGCCGCCCAAGGATCTCGATCCCATCCATCCCCGGCAGCATGATATCCAGCACGATCATCTCCGGCACATGGCGCTCCAACGCCTGGAACAGCGCCGCCCCATCTCCAAACCCTTCTGCCTGGAACTTGGACGAACGCAGGGTATAAAGCATCAACTCCCGGATGCTCTGATCATCTTCCACACAATATATCATAAGTATGTCACCACCATCTCCATGTAGGGAAAGGGCATGCCCTTTCCGGTGCGCTTGCCGGTCAAACGTACACAAAGGACCGATACGCCCCCTATCTCGACTAATATACCACACCTCCTCCCAAAAGCCAACACAAATCCGCCCTTCCCAACGCTTCGAAAACATGATATACTGGACGAAAACCGGAAAGGAGCGCCCGCCATGAAAGAATCGATCTATACGATCCCCCTCAGCGAAGCTTACGACACCACCGACGAATGTCCCTTCTGCCACCTGGAGCGGCAGGTGGAGCAGCGCACCATCCGCTACACCATCGGTCCCGGCGCCAGCTACATGGAGCCGGAGGTCCGGGCCGCCACAGATAAGGAGGGCTTCTGCGGCGCCCACTTCAAGAAGATGTACGACTATGGCAACTCCCTGGGCAACGCCCTGATCATGCAGACCTACTTCGTCGCTCTCTTCGAAGAGATGACCCGGGAGATGGACGGGTTCCAAATGCCCGGCAAACGTGGTCTGTTCAGCAAGAAGAGCGACACCGAGGAAAGCTCCCTGGTGAAGTGGGCCCGGCAAAAGCAGGGCAGCTGCTACATCTGCAACAAGATCGAGTACAACATGGAGCGCTACGCCGAGACCTTCTTCATGCTGATCCGCGATAAAGACTTTCGGGCCAAGGTGGAAGGCTCTAAGGGCCTTTGTATGCGCCACTTCCTGCGCCTGATGGAGGTCGCTCCCAACAAGGTCCCCAACGACCAGCGGGAATGGTTCTATACCACGATCTTCCGCCTCATGCGGGAGAACATGGCCCGGGTCAAGGGCGACCTGGACTGGTTCGTGGATAAATTCGACTACCGCAACGCCTCCGCCGACTGGAAAAACTCCCGCGATGCCGTCTCCCGCACCATGCAAAAGCTCCAGGGCATCTACCCCGCCGACCCTCCCTACAAAAGCGAACCCCGATAATGGGGTGGATCACATACGATCCACCCTCGATATAGCTCCCTTGCAGGAGCTTCGATATACGCCCTAGGCGTTCGTTATGTGCTGCGCACTCGATATGCCCTGCGGGGCGAGAAGGAGCTATATCATATCGAATCCCGAGAGGATATATCGAATTTCCGCAGGAAATATATCGATTTCGCAAAGCGAAAATATCGACTTTCCCCCCATCCCAATAACATCCTACAAATAGCAAAAGGAGCTTACAAAATGGAGACCGTACAAGACCGCTTCCTGCGCTATGTGCGCTTCGACACCCAGTCCGACGAAAACTCCGACACCTGCCCCTCCACCCCCGGCCAGCGGACCTTCGGCGAGGCACTGGTGGATGAAATGAAAGCCATGGGCATCACCGATGCCCACATGGACGAGAACGGCTATATCTACGGCACCGTCCCCGGTGACCCGAAGCTCCCCACCATCGGCCTGATCGCCCATATGGACACCTCCCCGGACGCCTCCGGCAAGGACGTGCAGGCAAAGACCGTCCCCTATGACGGCACCGACATCCTTCTGAACGAAGAGAAGGACATCTGGCTCAGATCCTCTGACTACCCCAGCCTGAAAGAGAACGCAGGCAAGCACCTGATCGTCACCGACGGCACTACGCTCCTGGGTGCCGATGACAAAGCCGGCATCGCCGAGATCATGACGGCAGCCCAATCCCTCATGACCACCCGTATGGCCCACGCCACCTTGAAGATCGGCTTCACCCCCGACGAGGAGATCGGCCGAGGCGCGGACCTGTTCGACGTGGAGAAGTTCGCCGCGGACTACGCCTACACCGTAGACGGCGGCCCCATCGGTGAGCTGGAATACGAGAACTTCAACGCCGCCTCCGCCAAGGTGGACATTTCTGGCATCAACATCCACCCCGGTGCCGCCAAGGACAAGATGGTCAACTCCCTTCTTCTCGCCATGGAGTTCCAAAGCCTGCTCCCCCTCCACCAGCGTCCCGAATCCACGGAAGGCTACGAGGGCTTCTTCCACCTGACCGACATGGAGGCACCGTAGAACACACCCGCCTGCACTACATCATCCGTGACCATGACATGGAGAAGTTCCTCCAAAAGAAAGCCCTCATGGAAAAGATCTGCGCCTTCCTCAACGAAAAATACGGCCCCGGCACCGTAGAGCTGACCCTCAAGGACAGCTACTTCAACATGAGAGAGAAGATCCTCCCCCACATCCACATCGTGGAAAAGGCCAAAGCAGCCATGGAGGCCCTCGGCATCGCCCCCAGGATCTCCCCGATCCGGGGCGGCACCGACGGTGCGCGGCTGTCCTTCATGGGCCTGCCCTGCCCCAACCTGTTCACCGGCGGCCAAAACTTCCACAGCCGCTTCGAGTACATCCCCGTGGAAGACATGGAAAAATGCACCCAGCTCCTGATCCACCTCCTGACCACCTGCTGAAGCTGCGACTCCAGACACATCCTGTAGGGGCGGGTCACTGCCCCGCCCGCCGCAGATCCAATAGGATCTGCGGGACTGGGCTCCGATCACCTGCGGCGATAGGCTCTGGCTTCTACAGAGCCACGGGAGGGTCGGTGACCCTCCCCTACAAAAACGAGTCATCGCCAAGACCGAAGGTCCGTGGCGATCCCCCACAGGTTACTTAATCGCTGGATCCACCACACTTCTTGTGACCCAGGGGGATCGCCACATCGTTCCGTTCCTCGCGATGGGACTTTTTACTGCCATTTTCCCCGGATGCAACCGCCAGTTGCTAAATTTTAAAGCCTGTTTGGTAGACTTTACATCCCCCCGGATGCTATCATAGCCCTACCAAAAACAAGGAGGTAGCCTTGTGAGCTTAGGTGGAACGATCTATCGTCTCCGTACCGAAAAGAACATGTCCCAAGGGGATCTGGCCGATGCCCTGGACGTATCCCGGCAATCCGTATCCAAATGGGAGAACGACAGCTCCATCCCGGATCTTGACAAACTGAAGAAGCTGAGCCAGCTGTTCGGCGTCTCTCTGGACGAGCTGGTGAACGGTGAGCCCAGACCCGAACCGGAGACCCAGCCCCAGACCATCATCTACGCCGCCCCGGAGCGTCAGCCCATGCCTGGCAACCAGCTGGCAGGCATCATCCTGTTGATCTGTGCCGCCGTGGTGTTCGTGACCTTCACCCTCGTGGGCTACTTTGCAGAAGAGGTGCTGCTCGGGCTGTTGCTCTCCTTCCCCCTCGTCCTCAACGGCACAGTGTGTATGCTCTGCAGAAAAAATACCGGTTTCTTCTGTTGCTGGACTAACTACGTTCTGGTCTGGTTTTTGAGCTTCATGGTGACCATCCGCACCTTCAACGATGGCAACGATTTGACCCCGGGGCAGATTTTCGCCATCGTCATGCTGGTCCTGCTGGCAGCCATGGTCGCATGGAGCCTGTGCAAGCTCTATAAGGGCCATTTCTCCGCAGGCCGCACAGCAAAAGCAGTGTGGACCGTGATCCTGATCCTGCTGCTGGTGTTCCAGTCTTTTCTATCCATCAAGGGGACGAGCAATACCGGGGGCACCATGATCTACGGAGAAGAGGAACGCTCCTACATAGATGATGTCACCGTTCTGCCGGATGATATGGGATGATCTCAGATATTTTCCACAAAAACGTATCTTCCCTCTTGTAAATCCCGCTGATTTGGCGTATACTCTATTTTACATTCCTATAAGCAAGAGAGGTCTAAACCATGGAACTGATCAGCGTTCGTGAACTCTTCAAAAACACCGAAAAATACGCAGGTACGGAGATCGAGGTAGGCGGCTGGGTCCGCAACCGCCGTCCCAGCAAGCAGTTCGGCTTCATCGTCCTGAACGACGGCACCTATTTCACCCCCGTCCAGGTGGTGTATAACGACTCCATCGAGAACTTCCAGGAGATCTCCAAGATCAACATCGGCGCGGCCCTGATCGTCAAGGGCACCCTGGTGCTGACCCCGGACTCCAAGCAGCCCTTCGAGATCCAGGCCAGCTCCGTCACCGTGGAGGGCCCCTCCACCGGCGACTATCCCCTGCAGCCCAAGCGCCACTCCATGGAGTTCCTGCGCTCCATCACCCACCTGCGTCCCCGGACCAACACCTTCCAGGCCGTGTTCCGTGTGAGGAGCCTTGCCGCCATGGCGATCCACCAGTTCTTCCAGGACCGAGACTTCGTCTATGTCCACACCCCTCTGATCACCGGCTCCGACTGCGAGGGTGCCGGCGAGATGTTCCAGGTCACCACGCTGGACCTGAACAACATCCCCAAGAACGAGGACGGCACCGTCGACTTCTCCCAGGACTTCTACGGCAAGCCCACCAACCTGACCGTCTCCGGCCAGCTCAACGGTGAGACCTTCGCCATGGCATTCCGTAACATCTACACCTTCGGCCCCACCTTCCGCGCCGAGAACTCCAACACCACCCGCCACGCCGCCGAGTTCTGGATGATCGAGCCGGAGATCGCCTTCGCCGACCTGCAGGACGATATGCGCCTGGCCGAGGACATGATCAAGTACATCATCTCCTACGTGCTGGAAAAGGCCCCGGAGGAGATGGCCTTCTTCAACCAGTTCATGGATAAGGGCCTGTTGGACCGGCTGAACCACGTGATGAACTCCGATTTCGGTCACATCACCTATACCGAAGCCATCGAGATCCTGGAAAAGCACAATTCTGAGTTCGACTACCCCGTCCACTGGGGCAGCGACCTTCAGACCGAGCATGAGCGTTACCTGACCGAGGTGGTGTTCAAGCGCCCCGTCTTCGTCACCGACTATCCCAAGGAGATCAAGGCCTTCTACATGAAGCTGAACCCCGACGGCAAGACCGTTGCCGCCATGGACTGTCTGGTCCCCGGCATCGGCGAGATCATCGGAGGAAGCCAGCGTGAGGATGACTACGAGATCCTGAAGTCCCGCATCGAAGAGCTGGGCATGGACCCCGCCGACTACGGCTTCTACATGGATCTTCGGAAATACGGCTCCGCCCGCCACGCCGGCTTCGGCCTGGGCTTCGAGCGGATCATCATGTACCTCACCGGCATCGGCAACATCCGCGACGTCCTCCCCTTCCCCAGAACAGTGGGCAACTGCGAATTGTGATAAAAATACGGGACCGCGATCGATCGCAGTCCCGTATTTTTTATCACAACGACGAAGCATTACCCGCCCTACGCATCGCGCTTCGCCGTATCGATGCTCTTAGCGAACACCACATACCGTTGGAACAGATATTCCGTCACGAAATTCACCACCATGGTCAACGCCAGCACCAGATATTCGTTCCAGCCAACATCCGCACCGGTCAGCACAGCGGTCCACCAGGTGGAGAGCGGCGTGAACACCAGATAGAACAGCGCCACCTGCAGCATCGCCAGCGGCACGTTGTTGGCAGAACAGAAGGTGAACTTCCGATTCAAGGTGAAATTCCAAAGGACGGACAGCACCAGCGACACCAGATAAGACACCCAGTGTGTCAGATGCAGCACCTCCTCCATCAACGTGAAGCTGACCACCTGTATCAGCCCAGCACTGATGGAGAACAGGACGAATTTCAGCGTCCGGATCAATTCTTTTTTCGTATCAGTCATATTTTACTCCTTTTCCAGCAACCGCTTCTTCTCTTCCTCCACCATCCTGGCGATCCAAGCCTGCTCGCTGGGCTTCAAGGATTCCTCGCCCACCACAGACTCGTCGGCAAAATGATCGAACTGCTCCTGCTTCACCTTCAGGATCTCCAGCATCTGCTCATCGATCGTATCATCTGCCAGCAGCCGATACACCAGCACGTCCCTTACCTGTCCCATGCGATACGCCCGGGAGATGGCCTGGTTCTCGATCGAGGGCTTGATCTGAGGCTCGCAAAAGATGATCACGCTGGCGCTCTGGATGTTGAGGCCCGTACCACCGGCCTGGACCTGGCTCACCAGCACGGCCCCGTCCTCCGCCTGGGAGAACTCGTCCACGATCTCCTGCCGCCGCTGGGGGGAGATATCCCCGGTGACCGGCTCCATACACCGCTCCCCCAAAAGCTCCGTGACCTTCCTGAGGGTATTTCGGAAGAAGGAGAACACGATCACCTTCCGCTTCTGCTCCCTGGCCTGATCGCACAGCTCCAAAAGCCGGGCAGCCTTGGAAGACTGCTTCAGATCGTCCACCTGCCAGCTGACCTGCCGGATCGCCATGAAGTTCCCGGACAGCACCGCCTCCCGATAATCGGCCTGCTCCTGCTTCCCCAGGACGCACCACTGCTCCTTCTCCGTCAGCTCCGGCAGCTCCTGCAATACATCGTCACGGGTCCGGCGCAGATACACCGGCGCCAGCTGCTGCCGGAACTGCTCCGCCGTGGACAAGGAGCTGACCCGCTCCAGCTCCTTTGCCAGCTCCGGCTGGAGACAGCTGACCAAGAAGCACATCTCCTCCACCCGGTTCTCCAGAGGCGTACCGGACATGAACAGCACGTTCTGGGTCTGCTTCAGCAGCTTCTGGAGCGCCTTGGTGCGGATGGTATCGGGATTTTTCACATAGTGGGCCTCGTCCACCACGATCATGCCGATCTTGAACTTTTCCGGCAGAGAGAACCGGCTGATGGATTCATAGGTGGTCACCGCCACATCTCCATTCTCCCGCCAGTGGAGCAGCGACGCTTCATCGTTGCCATGGACCTTGGTCACCTCCAAGGTGCTGTGCTTCTGGATCTCTCTGCACCAGTTCACCAGGACACTGGCAGGACACACCACCATGAAATGATGCTGCCCCGCCGCCTTCTGGGCTGCCATGGCCGCGATCGCCTGGATCGTCTTGCCCAGGCCCATCTCATCTCCCAAAAGAGACTTCTTCTGATGGACGATGTACTTGGTGCCAAAAGTCTGATAGCTTCGCAGGGTGGCTTTCAAATATTTCAGATCCAGGGCCTGCTGCTCGATCTCCGCCGCCAGTTGGGCAGGCAGTCCACCAGGGGTCCCATCCTGCTTCTCCCAGGATATCCCCAGCTGTTCCAGCTCCGCATAGTACGCCGACGCGTTTTGGATATAGTCCTTCCAATACACCTCCGACGTGACCGCAAGCACCTTTTCATAGTCTCCAAGAGCCACACCATCGCCAAAAGGCCCCTTGAGCCTGGCCTCCAAACGCTCCACACCGGTGAGGATCTCGTCCTTCTTCGTTTTGGACTTGAAGATCCACCCGAAGCCGCCCAGGCTCTGCTTGGCAAGAGCCAGCTCCTGCTGCAGCGGCCCATGGGCCGCCTCATAGATCGCCCTACACACCTGCCGCGGCTGCCGGGCATGGATCAGAACATACAGCGCCCGGATCAGATCCTCGTCAGTCTTCCCCGGCTGCTCTACCTGGATCCGGATCCGGATGGTCTCCTTGGTATTCTTAGTGATCTCCCTGACGATCCCCAAGATCTTCTCCGCAGACCGCTCCCCCAGCCCATCGATGGCACAAAGCCGCTGGAAGGAAAGCCCGGACACCTGATATACATTCAAGAACCCCGCATCCCGCAGTAGCTGTATCCGGATCCCCTGTTTGCCCTTGTTGATGTGCTCCACGTCCATCTCTTCCAATGCCGATCGGACCCGCTCATCAAAAAGCGCCTGGGCCGCATCCTGAGCACACCGCCGCTGCCCGACCTCCTGCCCGACCACATCCCGCAGCCGCCCATCGATCCTGGTCGCAGTCTCCATCATAGACTTCACTATCTTACCATCCGGCCGATCGAACCGCTCTCTGGTCATGAGACCACCCACTTTCCTAAAGTTAGGTCCATTATATCACACGACCCGCCACCCACACAACGATCCAGACCCTTTCCCCGAAGAAAAAACATGCCACCTGATACCATAAATTATCGTTTAGCGTATTAAGCGCCGTAGGCGCAATGCCTTCCCCCGGGGGGAAGGTGCCCCCGAAGGGGGCGGAAGGGGAATGCGGGCGCTAACGTTACGGTTTGGGAACGCTATAGGCTTAGTTCGATGTCCGACCTTGCAATAAGCCTGAAAAATATCCTTAAATGTAGGTTTCCGCCCGCATTCCCCTTCCGGCCCGCTTTTCCCTCGCTACGCTCGGGGCGGTCCACCTTCCCCCCGGGGGAAGGCAGGGCGCTCCCGCGCCACAGGCCCGCAGGCCTGTGCAGAGCATGACCGGCAAAGCCGGCTCTTGGCGCGGAGCAGTACGCTAAACGATAATTTATCATCTCACCGAACCACCGTTCAATGCTCCGAACAGTCGTATACAAAAAGACACCCCGACGGGGTGTCTCAGCGTGTCACAAAACACCACCCGATGGGTGGTGTTTTGTCTTTGGTGGACTTGAAGGGATCCATTTGCATTTTCGCCCTTGGCGAAAATCATTGTTTCGCTCCGTCAAGCCGTCGCGAGCAACAGTCCACCGGACTGTTGCATTGGATCGTTCGAATCCCTTCTGCGTGGATACCATACCAAAGACAAAACACCACCCGACGGGTGGTGTTTTGTCTTTGGTGGACTTGAAGGGATTCGAACCCTCGACCCCCACAATGCGAATGTGGTGCGCTCCCAGCTGCGCTACAAGCCCATATGCTGCGGTTTGACCGCAGCTAGTATTATACGCTTACTTTCCCATTTTGTCAAGTCGGGATTTACCGCCGGATCGCATATTCCACAGGGGTATCAGCAGGAAGCTCCAACAGCTCCGGATGGGCCAGCAGCTCCTTCACCAGGGCTACCGTGCCGGAATAATAGTACCCGTCCGCGATCCGCTCGTCCAGGGTGATACCGATAGGGATCACCTCACGGAGATCGGCATTGCCCTCCTTGTCGTACTCCATCTTCATATGCTTCTTGCCGATCACGATGAAGCAGGAGTTGGTCCCCCAGTTCACCAGATGGTGGTAGCCGCACTCCAGGCCGATGGAGCCCAGGTTGGTCAGGAAGATCGCGGCGTGGTTGGGATCCGAGCCGATCAAAAACTGGGGTGCCCAGCCGTGCTTATCCAGCCACAGGACGAACTTGACGATCCGAGTGATCAACCACTGGGGCAGCTTGCAGATCACGTCCATAGCCCCGGTGGAGGTATCCTTCTCCTCGTCGCTCTTGGTCAGATGGATCTGGGCCATGATCTTCTCATGGTAGCTTTCCAGCGTCTCCTTGGGATCGTATTTGAAGAAGGCCAGCGCCTCGGAGGCGTGATCGGAGAACTTCTTCTTTACGGTGAAGGCCACCGACACATCATGCCGCTGATAGATCTTACTGCCCACCACGAACCGATTCATCCTGGGCCGCAGTACGAAGGCCTTGCCGATCGCCGCGCTGATCAGATGGAAGAAGGTATACTTATCCTCCGTCCGCCCTTCGTTCAGCTTTTCCAGGTAAGCGTTCAGGGGCCGCAGATCGATATCGATGTTGATGTACGCCTCATTATCCGCCCGGTTGGGCAGCAGTGTGGGCATGATCCGGTTCATAGCCGGGATATCCTTAAGCCATACCCCATCCTTCCGATCGCCCCATTTCCTCTTCCGCTTCTCCATACAGGCCCTCCTCCATTTTGATGTCCCCATTATACAGAAAAATGTCGAATTTGTAAACAGTCAAGATGAAACGATAATTTCACACTTTCTCCTCAATACTGGTTGACAAACGTAAACCTATATGCTACACTAGGTTTACAAGAGTAGACCAAAAAAAGGAGGAGCCCCAAATGGAACGTCACACCACCGTCACCCACGCCGAATGGCCCATCATGGAGCTATTATGGGAAGCGCCCCGCTCCCTGATGGAGCTGGTGTCCCACCTGACCACCCAGCAGGGCTGGTCCAAAAGCACTATCACCACTATGGTCCGCCGCATGGACGAGAAGGGCCTGATCACCTACCATACCCAGGGCCGCGCCAAGATCTTCCGCCCCACCGTCTCCCGGGAGGACGTCACCGCCCAGGAGACCGACTCCCTCCTGCGCCGGGCCTACAACGGCAGCATCGGGCTGCTGGTCAGCGCCATGGCCAGCCGCAACGACCTGACGAAGGAGGACATCGCCGATCTCTATGCCATCTTGAAAGAAGCGGAGGAGGATGCCCTATGACACAGATCCTGATCTCCTCTTCCCTGCTGATCGCCGTGGTCCTGCTGGCCCGGCTCCTACTGAAAAACAAGGTCAGCCGTCGCCTCCAATATGCCCTCTGGCTGCTGGTGGCTCTACGGCTCCTGATCCCGGTGGAGTTCGGCCATTCCCACTACAGCGTCGCCACCTTCACCCAGCAGGCCACCCAAAGCGCCCCAGTCCAGCAGTTCCGGGACGAGATGGAGCAGCCCATCGTCGGACCCTCCCGCACCGAACTGTACGAGCAGTTGCTGGACGATTATCTGCAAGACACGCCCCAGCAGACGGTGACCCCTCAAGTGGAGAGCCAGATCCGGCAGGAGGCAGACCAGCAGATCCTGGCCCCCACGCCCGTCCAGATCCTCACCGCCGTATGGATCGGCGGCATGGTGATCATGGCCCTGTGGTTCCTGATCACCAACGGTCTTTTCCTCCACCGGGCCCGAAATGGCTCCACCCCCGACCCAGCGGCCAAGTCCCCGGTGCCGGTGCGGATCAGTCCCAACGTCCCCACCCCCTGCCTGGTGGGTCTTATCCTGCCCAAGATCTACCTCACCCCCGCCAGCATCGCCGACCCCACCACCCAGGACCACGTCCTGACCCACGAGCTCACCCACCTGCGTCACCTGGACCACATCTGGTCCTGGGTCCGCTGTCTGTGCCTGTGTGTCTATTGGTTCGATCCCCTGGTGTGGATCGCCGCGCTGCTGTCCAAGCGGGACTGCGAGCTGGCCTGCGACGAGGGTGCCCTGAAGATCCTGGGCGATGACGCCCGGATCGGCTACGGCAAGACCCTCCTGGACACCGTCACCCAAAGCCGCTCTCCCGCCCACATCCTCGAGACCGCCACCGCCATGAACGAGACCAAGAAGCAGCTGAAAGAAAGGGTGGAGAATATCATGAAAAAGCCAAAAAACCTCCTGATCGCCACCATCTCCCTTCTTCTGATCGTTTCCATCGTGGCAGGCTGCACCTTCACTGGCAGCGAGCCCACCACCCCGGACAAGCCCGTCTCCAACGCTGACACCCTGATCGCCCTGGCCCACGAGGCAGAGCAGATCGTGGAAGAAAGTGACACCATCACCCTGGCACCCCACTACTATATCACCGAATACATCCGCTACCACTCCGACTACTTCTCCCTGGCCGCCACCGTCACCGACGATGCCGTGACGCTGGACAAAGCGAATATCCAATGCCGCATCCCCCTGGATGACGGCAGCGTGATCACCCAGATGATCGTAGATCTGACCCTGGACTTCCAGTACCTGACCTTCCTGGATCTTTTGCTGGACCGCTACCCCAACGCAGTCACCCCCACAGACATCCATTACGACGCCTCCTTCAACAGGGAATATTACCCGATCCTGTTCTTCTATCCCCAGTACCGGGATGCGGGCTACGACACCATCGCCGCCTGCTACGCCGCGATCGATGCCGGCACCTGCCCCACCCCTGAGGACAGCTTCCTGATCAGCTACGATTCCCCCTCGATCCGCTGGGCCAGCGACCCCACCCGGGAACTGACCGAGGAGCCCACTACTCCCAGTCTCCCCCCGGAGACCACCGAACCGCTGCAAAACACCGAGGGACCTCCCCCCGACCCGGTCTCTCCAGCGGACGCCGAACATCTGTTCTCTGACCCCACCGGCTGGTACGCCATGGCCCTGACCAGCCTCTACAGCACCCCGGAGCAGGTGGACATCGCCGCCTTCTTCGCCGATGGCTTCCCCTCTGAAAGCACCGTCCCCACGCCGGAAGAATGGGCGCTCCTAAAGGACGTGGAGGGCTTCCGCCAGGACGAATACTTCCGCCGGATGTCCGCGGACGCCATGGATGGAGTTCTGATCCGGGTCTTCGGGATCGGTCTCGATCAAATGCAGGGCGTAGGCCTGGACCGGCTGACCTACCTGGAAGAGACGGACTGCTATTACTTCATGTCCACCAAATTCCAGCCTCCCCAGATCCACGTGGAGACCAGCACCCCCACCTCCATGGAATACATCGACGGCAACGGAGTCCGGCATTATGTTAACCTGAACGTCACCGGCGAAAACGGCAACTACCACTACACGGTCACCTCCCACCTGATAGAAGACAGCGACCGGGTCGCCAACAATATGCGCCTGGCACAAGACCACCTGGGTCTGAGCTATGCCGAGTATCTCTATCTAAGCAACCTTCTGGTGGACAAGCATCTGAGCGTCCACTGCAACGTCTCCCCGGAGATCCGCCAGCAGGTAGCCACCGACACGATCGCGATCTCGGAACGTTCCCTTTTCCTCAGTGGCGATACCCTTATGCTCCGTTTCCGCTACCTGAGCCTTGCGGACCGGGACGATCCTATGCGCGAGATCCATACAACGAGATTCGACCTGAATTATTGGGAACTGGCCAACATCCCGGACCACGCCAATATGCCAGACCTGGAATCCGCCAGCTACCGATGGCTATTCGAGCTAGCCTACGAGACCGACGGTGCCTACGCTGACAGCTACTATCTCCTGCTGGCCGACACCCTGTTCTCCGACCCGGTAACTTTCATCCGTCACCTGACCCTATGCTCCGGGAACCACATCGATGACATCGCCCGGTATCTCCCCCTGACGGGGCTGTTCTCCGAGGATCTCATATTGTATGAAAACCTCCTGCAGGCCCTGTCCACGGATACGAGTCTGACTGACCAGGAGCGGGCCACCGTCGCCCGGATGCAGCGGCTGCTGGAGGACCAGACCGCCCAACCCACCGTCCCTGCCCAGATCACCAGCCTGCTGGATAGCTACGCAGCGTACCGGGCCACCGGCCTGTGCTGCTTCCATGAATTCGTCCCCGGCGATATGTCCGCCTACCTGACCCCAGAGCAAAAGGAAGTCTACTGCGGCCAGCAGACCAGGATCCTGTGCTGCGCCACCGCAGAGGAAGCCGCCGCCCACGCCCGGTCCCTCTTCGCCGACTCCCTGCTCCAGGACATCCCGGAGGAAATGCTGTTCACCGGCGAAGCCGGCGACCTGTACCGGATCGTGATCCCCATGGGGACAGTCAACTACCATAATGTCCAGCAGGTGGACGACACCACCTACCACGCCGGAGCCTATAACGAGAACGGCTACCTTTACACCGTGGCCTTCACCATCGAAGGGACGAAGCTCACCCAGGTCCAGGTTTTGGACCCGGATGCCCGCCCCACCCAGCATTCCTACCAGGGGATGTATTTCTACCTGGACGATACCTTCACCGCCAGGAAAGAAGACGATCAGTTCACCTTCTCCAACGGTACCATCACCGGCACTGTCATCCTGGGGGCCTTGCACGATGAGGTCTGGACCTCCCAAAGCTACGCCCTCCACATCCTGGACACCGAGGGCAAAGCCTACCAAGAGCGCTGGCTGGGCGACCACGAGCAGCGGATCTACTACACCGTGCTGCAAGACGAGGACACCACTTACCTCCAGGCCCTCTACGTCTACGGTCAACGCACCTGGCTCTTCTCTATCCAGTCCCGCACCGACTCCGGCCGCCTGGCGCAAATGATCCACATCATCACCAACGGCTATTTCTATTGATCCCCGACCACGAGCCTGCCGCACCAGCGGCAGGCTCGACCACTAAATCATCGTTTAGCGTAGCAAGTGCTGCGGTGGCCATCGGCCACCGAGCGCCCCGCAGGGGCGCATATACCTTCCCCCGGGGGGAAGGTGGCCGAGCAAAGCGAGGTCGGAAGGGGAATGCGGGCGACAACCTAATAGTTTAGACAACCAATCAGTCATGCTGAAGC